>NZ_JAFBCK010000001.1:3135000-3380000 GCF_016907695.1 Actinokineospora baliensis
GCGCGGGCTGGCGTGATCAAGACGACCTTCACCGAGGAGACCGAGACCGACCTGTTCGGCGAGCAGGCCGTGCTCTGCGGCGGTGCCTCCGCGCTGGTGCAGGCCGGGTTCGAGGTGCTGACCGAGGCGGGCTACGCCCCCGAGATCGCCTACTTCGAGGTGCTGCACGAGCTCAAGCTCATCGTCGACCTGATGTACGAGGGCGGCATCGCCCGCCAGCGCTACTCGGTGTCCGACACCGCCGAGTACGGCGACCTCACCCGCGGCCCGCGCGTGATCACCCCCGCGGTGAAGGCGGAGATGCAGAAGATCCTGGGCGAGATCCAGGACGGCACCTTCGCCCGCGAGTGGGTCGCCGAGGACGAGAGCGGCCGGGCGAACTACCAGCGGCTCCAGGAGGAGGGCGCCAAGCACCCGATCGAGGAGACCGGCGCCAAGCTGCGCGGCCTGATGTCCTGGGTCGACCGGCCGATCACCGAGACCGCCTGAGGTTGTGCTTTCCCGGGAGGGGGCCGTGCACCGGCCCCCTCCCTTCTTTTAGAAGTCCGGTTCCGTGCACAGCGTGATCAGGACCGCGGGCGCGAGTTCGGGGGCGAAGGAGTAGCCGGGGAAACCGCCCCAGCGCACGGACTCCCGCAGGTACTCGACCAGGGTGATCCCCTCGCGGCCCGCGACGCCGCGCACCACCGGGTCGGCCACCGACGACGGCAGGTCCAGGTCTTGCGTACCGCCGGGCACGTTCGCCTTCCGCCGCTCGTCCGGGGCCAACGGGAAGAAGAAGTCCGGTTGACCGCCGTGCTCGTCCCAGTCGGCGGCCAGGCTGTACGCGCCGGGCAGGCACAACGGATCCGGGTACTCCGGGCCGGGCGGCTCGCCGCGCGGAACCGGTTCCAGGTGGTAGGACAAGAGCAATGCCTCACTGTCACCGGCGAACCACACCCGACCCACTTGGCGTAGGCAGGCCTCCAACGCGAACGGCAACTCGACCTTGTCGGTCAAGGAATCGATGAGGGCGATCGCGCCCTCCGTGGGCGGTTCGTGCGGTTCGAGACCATTGGCCGACACCCAGCCCAACTCGGGCAACGCCGCCGCGATCCGGGCCACGTCCTGCCCGGCCCGGAACATCGTCTCGTCCGCGACCGCGGCCACGTCCTCGACCAGCGCGTCCGGAACCGGGCCCAGCGCCCGCAACTCGGCCCACACCGCGTCCCGCTCACCGCGCAGGTAGCGCTGGAAGTACGAGGTCACCGGGATCAGGTTACGCACCGCGACCGCGCGAACCGCCCGCGACACGGTGCGTGCGGGCGCCCCTGGCGGCCTGCGGTATACCTGATCCCCGGCGGATACCCCATCCACCACCGAACGAGGAGACGTGATGGACAGCGCACCCATCTACGACGACAAGGCCGAGGTCCGCGGCAACCTGGACCTGTCCAAGGCCGAGTGGCAGCGCGCCGCCGAACCCGACGCCGACCCCGACGGCGAGTACGTCGAGATCGCCTTCGTCCCGCACACCGACGGCAAGACCTACATCGCCATGCGCAACTCCCGCTTCACCGGCCCGCAGGACACCGTGCTGGTGTTCACCGAATCGGAGTGGGACGCCTTCGTCGAGGGCGCCAAGGCCGGGGAGTTCGACGAGCCGTGGTGACCCCACCCGGGGCGGACCCCACCCCGGTCTGGATCCCCCCGGAAGCCCTCGCCGCCGCGGCGGCGGAGGAACCGACGCGGACGGAGGTGATCCCCCCGCCCGCACCCCCCGGCACCCACCCCACGGTCGACCTGCGCCGAGACCCGCGCCAGCACTCGGGACAACTCCCAGTGCCCCCCACCCCGTCGCCGCACCCGACCGCCACCTCGGGAAACCTGCCCGCACCACCGGTAGGCGACCCCACCCCACCGCGGTTGCCCACCCCGCCACCCCACCACCAGCCCCCACCCCCGGCGTGGCGCCCGCCCACCCCGCACCCACCACCCCCGGCGGCGCACCCCTCGCCCCACCCACCCACGGCAGCCCAGGCCGCGTCGCACCAAGCGGTGGTGTCGCAGCCCGTGTCGTCTCAACCCGTGCCGGCCCGGGCCGCGTCGCACCAAGCGGTGGCGCCCCAGCCCGTATCGCCTCAACCCACGCCGGCCCAGGCCGGGTCGCGCCAAGCGGTGGTGTCGCAGCCCGCATCGCCCCAGCCCGCATCGCCTCAGCCGGTGTCGCACCAAGCGGTGGTGTCGCAGTCCGCGTCGTCTCAACCCACGCCACCCCCAGCGCCGTCACACCAAGCCGTGGCGCCCCAGCCCGCATCGCCTCAGCCGATGTCACACCACGCGGTGGTGGCGCAGCCCGTTTCGTCTCTGCCGCTGCCGCCTCACCCCGTGGCGCCCCAGACCGTTTCGTCTCAGCCGGTGTCACATCATGCGGTGGTGGCGCCGTCTGCTCCGCCTCAACCGGCGCCGCATCTCACGGTTGCGCCGCAGCCTGCCTCGTCTCAACCGATGCCACTTCACACGGTGGTGGCGCCGTCTGCTTCGCCTCAGCCGTTGCCAGGCCATGCGGTGGTGCCGCGGCCCGCATCGCGCCAACCCGTGCCACCCCAGCCCGCGCCGCACCAAGCTGTGCCGCCGCAGCCTGCATCGCTTCAACCGGTGTCGCATCAAGCTGTGTCGCCCCAGTCCGTGCCGCCTCAACCGGCCCCACACCACGCTGTGACACCCCAGCCCGCACCGCCCCGATCCGCGCCACATCAAGCTGTGTCGCACCAACCCGTTCCGCCCCAGCCCGCGCCGGTCGTACAGTCCCGCGCGCAGGCCCAGCCCCCGCACTCCACCGGTCCGCGCCCCGTGGTCCCCCTGTCTTCCGGTCCTCATTCCGCTGGTGTGCGGGTCGCGGGACCATCCGCCGCCGGTCCGCAGCCCACCGGCGCTCACTCCACCGGTTCGCACCGGCAGCCCGTCGGTGCGCAGTCGACCGGCTCGCAGCCTGTGGTTCCGCAGCCGATCGGTCCGCACTCGACTGGTCCGCAGCCTGTGGTCCCGCCGCCCGCCGGTCCTCATTCCGCAGGTCCGCGGAACGCGGGCCCGCGGCCCGCAGGTCCGCACGTGACCGGTCCGCGTCCCGCGGTTCAGCAGGCCATTGGCCCCTCCGGTTCGCACCAGCAGCCCGTCGGTCCGCACTCAACCGGCTCGCATCCCGCGATCCCCAACCCCGTTGGCCCGCACCCGACCGGCCAGCACCCGAGCGGCCCGCACCCGACCAACCAGCGCCCGAGCGGCCCGCACCACACCGGTCCGCGGCCCGTCCACCGACCGCCCGATGCGTCCAGCCCGGGTTTCCGCCCCGTCGCCCCGCGGCCGGACTTCTCGAGCCCGGGTTTTCCGCCCGTCAGCCCCTCCTTCGGCCCAGGTGGTTTCGGCCCGACCGGGTCCGGCGGATACGTCACCGGCACCACGCCCGTGCCGGTGCGCGGCTCTGAGCCGGAGGAGTTGCCCACGGCCAAGGCGCAGGAGCGGAAGCGGCCCGCGTACCTGGTGGAGGGGGATGACGACGAGGTGTTCGGGAACGCGGAGTTCACCGCGCCGCCGGTGATCGGGGAGTGAGGGCGGTGTCGCAACACTGCCATGTCACCTGGCTCACCCTGCGGTTGAACGGTTCAGAGACCGGCCTAGACTCGGGGTCTTGGGTTACAGCGCCGTAACCGCGTCCCTCCGCAGAGCCAGCTCAGGAGTTGCAGCGTGACCACTACGAGCCGCCCCGTCGTCCTCATCGCCGAGAAGCTCGCGCCGTCTGTGCTGGAGGTGTTCGGCGACGAGTTCGACGTCCGCCAGGTCGACGGCACCGACCGCCCGGCGTTGCTGTCCGCGGTGTCCGGTGCGGACGCGCTGCTGGTGCGCTCGGCCACCCAGGTCGACGCCGAGGTGCTCAAGGCGACCGACACGCTCAAGGTCGTGGCCCGCGCGGGTGTCGGCCTGGACAACGTCGACGTGCCCTCCGCCACCGACCGGGGTGTGCTGGTGGTCAACGCGCCCACCTCCAACATCGTCTCCGCCGCCGAGCACGCTGTCGCGCTGCTGCTCGCGGTCGCCCGCCAGATCCCGGCCGCGCACCAGACGCTGCAGGAGGGGCAGTGGAAGCGCAGCGCGTTCTCCGGGGTGGAGTTGCTGGGCAAGACCGTCGGCGTGGTCGGCCTCGGCAAGATCGGGCAGCTGTTCGCCCAGCGCCTGGCCGCTTTCGGCACCACGCTGATCGCCTACGACCCCTACGCCTCCGCCGCGCGCGCCGCGCAGCTGGGCATCGAGCTCGTCGAGCTCGACGAGCTGCTCGCCCGCGCCGACGTCATCTCCGTGCACCTGCCCAAGACGCCGGAGACCAAGGGCCTGATCAACGCCGAGGCGCTGGCCAAGACCAAGAAGGGCGTGCTCATCGTCAACGCCGCCCGCGGTGGCCTCATCGACGAGCAGGCGCTGGTCGACGCGGTGCGCAGCGGCCAGGTCGGCGGCGCCGGGGTGGACGTGTTCACCAAGGAGCCGACCACCGAGAGCGTGCTGTTCGGCGTGCCGGGCATCATCGTCACCCCGCACCTGGGCGCCTCCACCGGTGAGGCGCAGGACCGCGCGGGCACCGACGTGGCGCACTCGGTGCGGCTGGCGCTGCGCGGCGACTTCGTGCCGGACGCGGTGAACGTGGCCGGTGGCGCCGTCGGCGAGGAGGTCCGCCCGTACCTGCCGCTGACCCAGAAGCTGGGCACCGTGCTCTCCGCCCTCGGCGGCAAGGCGCCCACCTCGATCACCGTGCTCGTCCGCGGCGAACTGTCCACTGAGGACGTCTCGATCCTGCCGCTCGCGGCGCTGCGCGGGGTGTTCGCAGGCATCGTCGAGGACCAGGTGACCTTCGTCAACGCGCCCCGGCTCGCCGAGACGCTCGGGGTCACCGTCGAGGTGGCCAAGGAGAGCGAGAGCCTCAACCACCGCAGCGTGGTCACCCTGCGCGGGGTCTACCCCGACGGCGCCGCGGTCACCGTCAGCGGCACCCTCTCCGGCCTGGGCCAGGCGCAGAAGCTGGTCGAGGTGCACGGCCGCTCGTTCGACCTGCGCGCCGAGGGCGACGTGGTGCTGCTGGAGTACCCGGAGCGCCCCGGCGTGATGGGCACCGTGGGCACCCTGCTCGGCGAGGCCGGGGTGAACATCGACGCCGCCCAGATCAGCCAGACCACCGACGGCGACGCGGTGATGCTGCTGCGGGTGGACCGCGCGGTCGACCAGTCGGTGCTGGAGTCCATCGGCGCTTCGATCGGCGCGACCATCGTCCGCTCGGTCGACTTCGGCTGAGCCCGGCTCGACTTCCGCCGCGCCCGGTCCACGGACTGGGACGCGGTGCGGGGCCCCGGGGTGCCCGGATCGGTTGGTCGACAACCGATCCGGGCACCGTTCGTGTTACCCGAGGGCCCTTGTGACCACGAATCGCCACCCAGAGGGGTGGCGAGATGCGGCGACCGGACGACTTCCCGGTAGCCTTCCCTCGACTACCAGGCCCTGACAGTTCGGGCCGATACCCGGGAGGTGTGTGCATGCGGCTCGCGGTGATCCCAGGTGACGGGATCGGGCCGGAAGTGATCGCCGAGGCGCTGAAGGTGCTCGGTGAGGTCGTTCCGACCGCGGAGATCACCCGATACGACCTCGGCGCTGCTCGGTGGCACGCGACGGGGGAACTCCTGCCGGAATCCGTGCTCGCCGAGTTGCGCGAGCACGACGCGATCCTGCTCGGCGCGGTCGGCGACCCCTCGGTGCCCAGCGGCATCCTCGAGCGCGGGCTGCTGCTGCGGCTGCGCTTCGAACTCGACCACCACGTGAACCTGCGCCCGGCGCGGCTGTACCCGGGCGTGAAGAGCCCGATCGCCGACCCTGGCGAGATCGACATGATCGTGGTCAGGGAGGGCACCGAGGGCCTGTACGCGGGCAACGGTGGACTGTTGCGAAAGGACACTCCGCACGAGATCGCCACCGAGGTGAGCGTGAACACCTCGTTCGGCGTGGAGCGGGTCGTGCGCGACGCGTTCACCCGCGCCTCGGCGCGCCCGCGCAAGCACCTCACGCTGGTCCACAAGACCAACGTGCTCACCCACGCGGGCTCGTTGTGGTCGCGCGTGGTGGAGGAGGTGTCGCTGCAGCACCCGGACGTGACGGTGGCCTACCAGCACGTGGACGCCACGACCATCCACATGGTGACCGACCCCACCCGGTTCGACGTGATCGTCACCGACAACCTGTTCGGCGACATCCTCACCGACCTGGCCGCGGCCGTGACCGGCGGCATCGGCCTGGCCGCCAGCGGCAACCTCGACATCACCCGGCGCAACCCGAGCATGTTCGAGCCGGTGCACGGCAGCGCGCCGGACATCGCGGGCCAGGGCATTGCCGACCCGACCGCCGCCGTGCTGTCGGTGGCCCTGCTGCTCGACCACCTCGGTGAGGTGGAAGCGGCCAGGCGCATCGAGGCCTCGGTCGCCTTCGACCTGGCCACCCGCGACCACAGTTCGCCTGGCGGCACCTTCGCCATCGGCGACCGGCTGGCCGCCCTGGTCTCCTCCAACGCCAAGACCGCCTGACCCAGGCACCAGATCGTCGCCGAACGGCCGCCCCGGAACCCGGGGCGGCCGTTCGGTGTTTCGGGGCTGGTGTGACGGGGGACCTGCGGCGGCCGCCAGGTGTCTTGGGGTGTTGGTAGGTGGGCCGGTCAGCGACTCGGCACCCGGCACCGTTGCCTGGCCGCATCGATGCCCTCGCGCGCCGGGCGCGCCTCTTCCGGGCGCTGTTCGTTCCGAACGGCCGCCCCGGAACCCGGGGCGGCCGTTCGGTGTTCGGGGGTGGTGGAGGGGTTTGCGGGCACTAACCCCTCCCACTCGATGGGAGCGCGGGTCCGTGGAGTGGACCTCGGGCGGTCCACTGTGCCACCATCGGCGCATGGCATTCGTTGTCGTCATTATTGACAGGCGCGCTGGGTAGCTCCTCTTCCGAGCCCAGCGCGCAGACCTCTCGCACCTTCGCGGGGGGTCTTTTTGTTTGCCCGGAACCCCACCGGCGACCAGAACCCGGCACCACCTAGGAGCGAAGATCCCGTGACCAGCACCGCCCGATCGGTCCCCGAGGGCACCCCGCTCGGGGACGCTTTCCACGTCTACGACACGACCCTGCGCGACGGCGCCCAGCGGGAGGGCATCTCCTACTCGGTGGCCGACAAGCTGGCCGTGGCGCGGCTGCTGGACGGGCTCGGGGTCGGGTTCATCGAGGGTGGTTGGCCGGGCGCGCTGCCCAAGGACACCGAGTTCTTCGCCCGTGCCGCCGCGGGTGAGCTCGCCCTCAAGCACGCGGCCCTGGTCGCGTTCGGCTCCACCCGCCGCGCTGGCACGACCGCGGCGCAGGACCCGCAGGTGCGTGCGCTGCTCGACTCCCAGGCCCCGGTTGTGACGTTGGTCGCCAAGTCCGACCGCAGGCACATCGAGCGGGCGTTGCGCACCGACGTGGCCGAGGCGGTCGAGATGGTGCGCGACACCGTGGCGTTCCTCGTCGGCGAGGGGCGCAGGGTGTTCCTCGACGCCGAGCACTTCTTCGACGGCTACGCCTTCGACCAGGACTGCTCGCTGCGGGTGCTCGCTGCCGCGGTGGAGTCCGGGGCGGACGTGGCCGTGCTGTGCGACACCAACGGCGGCCAGTTGCCGCTCGGGCTCGCCGAGACCGTCGGCGAGGTCATCGCCCGCACCGGGTTCCGGGTGGGCATCCACTGCCAGGACGACACCTCCTGCGCGGTGGCCAACAGCGTCGCGGCGGTACAGGCTGGCGCGAGCCACGTCCAGTGCACCGCGAACGGTTACGGGGAACGGGCAGGCAACGCCGACCTGTTCGCCGTGATCGGCAATCTCGTGACCAAGCTCGGCCTCGACGTGCTGCCCACCGGCGCACGGGCCGAGCTGACCCGGGTCTCCCATGCTCTGGCCGAGATCGCCAACATCGCACCCGACACCCACCAGGCCTACGTCGGGTCCTCGGCCTTCGCCCACAAGGCGGGGCTGCACGCGAGCGCGATCAAGGTGGACCCGGAGCTCTACAACCACATCGATCCGGGCACCGTCGGCAACGACATGCGGGTCTTGGTCACCGAGATGGCCGGTCGGGCCAGCCTCGAGCTCAAGGGACACGAGCTGGGGGTTGACCTGACCGGCAAGCCTGAAGCGATCACCAACGCGCTGCGCAAGGTCAAGGACCTGGAGGCGCGCGGGTGGTCGTTCGAGGCGGCGGACGCCTCGTTCGAACTGCTGCTGCGCGAGGAGATCGCCGGGCTCGACCCCGCCGACGCCGAGCAGGTCGCCCCGTTCGACCTGGAGTCCTACCGGGTCATCCTCGACCACGACCGCGACGGCTCGGTGGTGTCCGAGGCGACGGTGAAGGTGCGGGTCAACGGGCAGCGGGTGATCGCCACCGCCGAGGGCAACGGCCCGGTGCACGCGCTGGACGCGGCCCTGCGCACCGCCCTGTCACCGCACCTGCCGTGGCTCGACGACGTGGAGCTGACCGACTACAAGGTGCGCATCCTCACCGCGGGCGGGGACCACGGCACGGACGCGGTGACGCGGGTGCTGGTGCAGTCCTCGGACCGGGAGCGGGAGTGGACCACGGTGGGGGTGCACGGCAACATCGTGGAGGCCAGCTGGCTGGCGTTGTGCGACGCACTGGCGCACAAGGCGATGCGGGTGCGTGCGGGCTCTGTCTCCTGACGGAGCTGGGGCTGTTCTGCGAGTTGGGTGGTGGGACTCGATGGGGCGGACTTGTTTCGTGCGGGGCCCCTGCGCCACCCGTGGCAGGTCCGCAAAGCAGGGGCCGAAAAGCGTGGCCCTGCTGCTGGTGACGCTACGGGTGGCGCCCCCCACGCGAATCAACTTCGCCCCATCGAGCAGTGATGCGGGTTGGATGGCGGGGTTGGGTGGTGCGGTGGGCTCGATGGGGCGAACTTGTTTCGCGCGGGGCCCCTGCACCACCCGTGGCAGGTCCGCAAAGCAGGGGCCGAAAAGCGTGGCCCTGCCGCTGGTAACGCTACGGGTGGCGCCCCCCCACGCGAAACAAGTCCGCCCCATCGAGCAGTGACTGGGGGTTGGGTGAGCCGGTGGGGGAGAGCTGGGGTGATGGTGGGGCGGTCGGGCCCGCTTGGGGGTGGGGCGGGCCGTTGGGCGGGGCCGTTGGGCGCGGGGCGAGGCTGGGCGCGGGGGCCGGGTAGCGGGAGGCGGTCGCGTGCGGGCCAGGGGATGGCGGGGGAGTTGCGGCTGCGGGGCTTAGGGTGGGGGCGTGCGTATCGCTCGAATTGCCCACCCGGAAGGCGTCGCCTTCGTCACCGTTGAGGGTGCCGAGGGGGACGAGGTCGCGGCCGAGGTCGCTGAGCACCCGTTCGGGACCCCCACGTTCACCGGTCGGAAGTGGCCGCTGGCCGACACCCGGCTGCTGGCGCCGATCCTGCCGAGCAAGGTCGTCTGCGTCGGCAAGAACTACGCCGACCACGCCAGGGAGATGGGTGGGCAGGCCCCGGCCAACCCGGTCATCTTCCTCAAGCCCTCCACCTCGGTCATCGGGCCGGGTGCGGCCATCCGGCTGCCCGCCGACTCGTCCAGAGTGGACTTCGAGGGCGAGTTGGCCGTGGTGATCGGCACCCCGTGCCGGGACGTGCCCGCGGCCAGGGCCAAGGACGTCGTGCTCGGCTACACCGTGGCCAACGACGTCACCGCCCGCGACCAGCAGCAGGCCGACGGGCAGTGGACCAGGGCGAAGGGGCACGACACGTTCTGCCCGCTCGGCCCCTGGATCACCACCGGGGTGGACCCGGCCGACCTCGCGCTGCGCACGAGTGTCGACGGCGTGCTCAAGCAGGACTCGAAGACCTCGCTGCTGCTGCACGACGTGCCGACGCTGGTCGAGTGGGTGTCGCGGATCATGACCCTGCTGCCGGGTGACGTGATCCTCACCGGCACGCCCGCTGGCGTCGGGCCGATCACCCCGGGGCAGCAGGTGTCGGTCACCATCGACGGCCTCGGGACCCTCACCAACCCGGTCGCCGCCCGCTGACGACCCCGGTCGGGTGGCCGGTGTCGGTCACCCGACCGGGTGGATCCGGTCAGCGGCGGGCGAACCCCGGCGTCGGTTCGGTGCGCACGCCGCGCCCGATCACCTGCGCCGGGATCCACTGCAGCACCCGCAGCCTGGTCAGCACCCGCAGCGCCAGCGGCGGGCGGCCCGCGTCGGCGATGTCGATCTCGCCTGCCAGTGCGGGCCCCAGTGCCTTGGCGTGGATGACCCGCTGCACCGCCTGCACCACGACGGTCGGCAGCAGGCGCCTGCGCCGCACCCGCGCCAGGTCCGAAGTGGACACCGCGCCCGCGCGCAGCGGTCCGGCCAGCAGCCGGGCGGCGGCCACCGCGTCCTGCACCGCCAGGTTGATCCCGACCCCGCCCGCGGGTGACATCGCGTGCGCCGCGTCGCCGATGCACAGCAGGCCGTCGACGTGCCAGCGCGTCAGCCGGTCCAGTTTCACGTCCAGGGTCTTCACCTCGTCCCACGAGGTGACCGCCCCGGTCCGGTCGGCCAGCCACGGCAGCACCGCGGCCAGGTCGCGCATCAGGTCGGTGACCGGTTTGGTGCGTTCGACGGGATCCGAGCCCTTGGGGATCATCGCGGCGATCTGCCAGTAGTCGCCCCGGTCGATCAGCACGCCCGCGCGCCGCTTGCCCAGCACCGGCACGATGCCCTCCGGGTCGCTGTCGTGGCGCGGCACCCGGTACCACCACACGTCCATCGGCGTGGGGTAGGACTTGGGCACCAGGTGCGCCTCGGCGCGCAGCCGCGACCCCCGGCCGTCGCAGGCGATCACCAGCGCGGCGTCGACGGACCCGGTTTCGCCGTCGGCGGTGCGGTAGTCGACCCCGGTGACCCGGCGGCCGGTCCAGCGCAGCGCTGTGGCCTCGGTGTTGCGCCGCAGCGTGAACGTCGGCTCGTCGGCGCCCGCGGTCGCCAGCAGGTCCAGGAAGTCCCACTGCGGGACCATCGCGATGAAGTTGTTGGGCCCCGGCAGCGCCGTCAGGTCGGCGACCTTGAACGCCCCGCCGCGGAAGGGCACCTGCACCTGCTCCACCCTGCGCTGCGGCAGCGCGCGGAAGGCCTGCCCGAGGCCCAGGTCGTCGAGCAGGTCCAGCGTCGGCGGGTGCACGGTGTCGCCGCGGAAGTCGCGCAGGAAGTCCGCGTGCTTCTCCAGCACCACCACCTCGACCCCGGCCCGCGCCAGCAGCAGCCCCAAGACCATCCCCGCGGGTCCGCCGCCGACCACGCACGCGGTCGTCCGACTGGTTCCCATGATCCCTCCCCGATTTCAACAGCGGTTGAATAAGCTCAGGATGCACCCGGCGCGGTGGTGCGGTCAAGCGGGCTGCGCTGTTCGGGTCAACCGCGCCAGGGGCTGGGCACCGTCCACCCGGGACCGCCCCCGCTGTCGTCTCGACCGCCGAGACGACAGCGGGACGACAGGTCCGCGACAGGATGGGGCCACAGTGGACAGTGCGGACGCCGTGCCACCGCGCGCTTCCTTTGCGTGACCGGGCGAAGCCCCGTACCGAGAACGAAACCCGGCCGTCCCGGTGGGCGGGACCCAAGCGGTACAAGGCGTTCGGCCCTGTACGCGGCACTGTCGCGGGCCGTACAGTGTCCCCTCCGCCGCGGGTGTCGTGGGGTGATCGCACTCTCACCCGAATGCGGGAGACGCCTCGGTAACGAGCACCGGCGACGCCGCGATAGACCTAGATTTCGCGCTGTGTCTTGCCTTCCCGCTTGACCGTGTCAGAAGCCGAAACATCACCTGGGCAGACGAATCGGCGGACCCGGTGCGAGATCTAGCCTCGCTGGATGACTTCAGCGCTCGTGCCCGCACCGTCCACATCAGCCACTTCCGGGCGGGTGGTGGCCAACAACGGGCACGAACCGCCAACCGTCGACGCGATCTGCCTGGACATCGACGACACCCTGGTCGACTTCACCGGCTCGGCCAGATCGGCGCTGTCGGTGGTCACCGGCTCGGTCGAACTCGGCCGCGACGACCTGTGGCCGACCTGGCAGCGGGTCACCGAAGCGCACAGCGCCATGGTCGTCTCCGGCGAACTCGACTACGACGCCATGCGCCACGCCCGCACCAAGGCGTTCCTCGCCGGTCTCGGCCGAGACCTCGACGACGACGCCGTCGCCGTGATCGAGGACCGCCGCCTGGCCCAGGTGAGCCGCACCTGGCGCCTGTTCCCCGACGTGCTGCCCTGCCTCGACTGGCTGCGCGCCGCGGGCCTGCGCCTGGCCGCGGTCACCAACGCCTCCGGCCCCCGCCAGCGCGACCGCCTCGCCGCCCTCGGCCTCAACCGCTTCTTCGACGTCGTCGTCAGCGCGGGCGAGCTCGGCTCCGCCAAGCCGGACCCGGTGATCTTCCACACCGCCTGCGCCCACCTCGGCGTCCCCCCACACCGCACCGCCCACATCGGCGACCGCCTCGACCACGACGCCCACGGCGCCCACGACGCGGGCCTGCACGGCATCTGGCTCAACCGCACCCGCCGCCCCGCCCCCCACCTCCCCCCCACCATCCCCGTCGTCGACACCCTCGCCGACCTTCCCGCCCTCCTCGTCACCGACTACCGCACACCCACCGTGACCAGCACCTCCACCCTCCCGGCGGCCCGTGCCTAGGGCCCGATTTCTCGATCAGCACCCGGGTGGTCTAACATCTTCTCCGGCACCGAGGAACACCACTGAGGCCCCCAGCCACAGCGGTGATCAACTCACGCCATTGGGGTATGGTGTAATTGGCAGCACGACTGATTCTGGTTCAGTTAGTCTAGGTTCGAGTCCTGGTACCCCAGCCAGAGAGACACAATCACCACCTGCTAGAGTCTCTCCAGCAAGAACGCAACACCAGCACTATCGCACAATCGAATGAAAAGTTCCTGGCCCCGTCGTCTAGCGGCCTAGGACGCCGCCCTCTCAAGGCGGTAGCGCGGGTTCGAATCCCGTCGGGGCTACAGAGGTGGAGAGGCCTGTTCGGATGCGGAGCATCCTCGCAGGCCTCTTTCGCTATTACACCTGGGGGGCGACCCCCCAGACCCCCACGGTGCGGGGGTTGCGGAGGTGGGTTGGGGCTTGTTGGGCCAACCCCGCCAGCCCAACCCACTGAGCCAACCCCGCCAGCCCAACCCACCGAGTCAGCCCCGCCAAGTCGACCACTGGACACTCGGAAGTCGCTGGTGCCATCTGCTCGATGGGGTGGACCTGTTTTGTGTGGGGGAGCGGCAGTCGTAGCGTTCCTGCGCGGACAGGGCCACGCTTTTCGGCCCCAGCTTTGCGGTCCTGCCACGGCTGTCGTAGGGGCCCCACGCAAAACAGGTCCACCACATCGAGCCTGCACTTAAATCGCGGATCCAGTGCAATGTCGCGAAGCGACGAGCCGCTAGAGGCGGTTCTGGAGAGCGTCAGCCGCAGCCAACAAGTCAGCAGCCCAGCGGGCTCCCGGTCGCCGACCCATGCGATCTATGGGCCCCGACACGGAAACCGCTGCGACCACCACCCCCGACGCGTCGCGCACGGGCGCCGAGACGCTCGCGACGCCGGGTTCGCGTTCGGCGACGCTCTGGGCCCAGCCGCGGCGGCGGACTTCCAGAAGGGCTCGTTCGCCGAACACCGCGTCAGCCAGGAGGCTGCGCTGGGTGGCCGGATCGGCCCAGGCGGCCAGGACCTTGGCTCCCGAACCCGCTGTCATGGGCAGCCGCGCGCCGACCGGGACGGTGTCGCGCAGGCCGCTGGGCGGCTCGGCGGAGCAGACGCAGATCCGGTGTAGACCATCTCGGCGGTAGAGCTGCACGCTCTCGCCGGTGCGGTCGCGCAACCGGGGCAGCACCGCCGTCGCCGCGTCCAGCAGCGGGTCGGTGGCACCGCCCGCCAACTCGGCCAGTGCCGCGCCCGGCCGCCACCTGCCGTCGCTTCCCCTGCGCAGCAGGCGATGCACCTCCAGGCCGACCGCGAGCCGGTGCGCCGTCGCCCTGGGCAGGCCGGTCTTGGTGCACAGCTCCGCCAAACCGCACGGCTCTTTCGCGACCGCCTGCAGTACGGCCATTGCCTTGTCCAGAACTCCGATGCCGCTATGCTGTCCCACGTCTCGATACTACTTTCCCGTTATGTGGGAAGTCCAGTCCGTGGGAAGCAGTGGTGATCAGCGGTGGCCAAAACGCTCGCCGAGAAGGTGTGGGACCGGCACGTCGTGCGCAGGGGCAGTGGTGCCGAACCCGACCTGCTCTACATCGACCTGCACCTCGTGCACGAGGTGACCAGCCCGCAGGCCTTCGACGGCCTCCGGCTCGCCGGGCGCCCGGTCCGCAGGCCGGACCTGACGATAGCGACCGAGGACCACAACGTCCCGACAGTTGGGATCGAACTCCCGATCGCTGACCCGGTGTCGCGCACCCAGGTGGAGACGCTGCGCCGCAACTGCGCCGAGTTCGGCGTGCGGCTGCACCCGATGGGCGACGCGGAGCAGGGCATCGTGCACGTGGTCGGCCCGCAGTTGGGCCTGACTCAGCCCGGGATGACGGTGGTGTGCGGCGACAGCCACACCTCCACCCACGGCGCGTTCGGCGCGCTGGCGTTCGGGATCGGCACCTCAGAGGTGGAGCACGTGCTGGCCACCCAGACGCTGCCGTTGCGGCCGTTCAAGACCATGGCGGTCACCATCACCGGCGAGCTGCGCCCCGGGGTCACCGCGAAGGACATCATCCTGGCCGTCATCGCGCGCATCGGCACCGGCGGCGGGCAGGGCTACGTGCTGGAGTACCGCGGCCCGGCCATCGAGAAGTTGTCGATGGAAGCGCGGATGACCGTCTGCAACATGTCCATCGAGGCGGGCGCGCGCGCCGGGATGATCGCCCCCGACGACACCACCTTCGCCTACTTGGCGGGACGCCCGCACGCCGCCACCGGTGCCGCGTGGGACGCCGCTGTCGCCGACTGGCGCGGGCTGCGCACCGACGACGGCGCGGCCTTCGACGCCGAGGTCGTGCTCGACGCCGACGAGCTGACCCCGTTCGTCACCTGGGGAACCAACCCCGGTCAGGGTCTGCCGCTGTCGGCCACCGTGCCCGACCCCGAGCGGATCGCCGACGAGAACGAGCGCGTGGCCGCCGAGAAGGCCCTGTCGTACATGGACCTCGCCCCGGGCACCCCGCTGCGCGAGATCAGCGTCGACACCGTCTTCCTCGGCTCCTGCACGAACGGCCGCATCGAGGACCTGCGCGCCGCCGCCGCCGTCCTGGCCGGGCACCGCGTCGCCGACGGCGTGCGGATGCTGGTGGTCCCCGGGTCGATGCGGGTCAAGGCGCAGGCCGAGGCCGAGGGCCTGCACGAGGTGTTCCTGGCCGCGGGGGCCGAGTGGCGGCAGGCGGGCTGCTCGATGTGCCTGGGCATGAACCCCGACCAGCTCGCCCCCGGCGAGCGCAGCGCGTCCACATCGAACCGCAACTTCGAGGGCAGGCAGGGCAAGGGCGGGCGCACCCACCTGGTGTCGCCGCTGGTCGCGGCCGCGACCGCCGTGCGCGGCACCCTGTCGTCGCCGGAAGACCTGGTCACCACCACCGCCGACGCGCGGAACTGAGGGGGAGCACTGATGGAGCCGTTCACCAGCCACACCGGGGTCGGGGTGCCGCTGCGCCGGTCCAACGTGGACACCGACCAGATCATCCCGGCGGTCTACCTCAAGCGGGTCACCCGCACCGGGTTCGAGGACGGGTTGTTCGCCGCCTGGCGCTCCGACGAGCACTTCGTGCTCAACCAGGAGCCCTACCGGGCGGGCAGCGTGCTGGTCGCCGGTCCGGACTTCGGTACCGGGTCCTCCCGCGAGCACGCCGTCTGGGCCCTGTCGGACTACGGGTTCCGGACCGTGCTCTCCGCCCGCTTCGCCGACATCTTCCGCGGCAACGCGGGCAAGGCGGGCCTGCTGGCCGCCCAACTGGAGCAGTCCGACATCGAACTGTTGTGGAAGTTGCTCGAAACCGAGCCTGGGACGGAGGTCACGGTCGACCTCCGGGAGAAGACCGTCCGCGCCAAGGAGTTCACCGCCCCGTTCGCGGTGGACGACTACACCCGCTGGCGGCTGCTCGAAGGCCTCGACGACATCGGCCTGACCCTGCGCCACGTGACCGAGATCGACGAGTTCGAGCAGGCCAGGGCCGATTACCTGCCCGTCACAACGCCCATCGCGGGCGGCTGATCGACCCCGGCCGCAAACCCCTTCGCACACCGGGGTTCCGGCCGGGCCCCGCCCAACCGGCGGCTCCACAACCCACCTCGCGCAGCCCCTCGACGGCCCCCCGCGACGCCCGAAAACCTCCGATTCCACCCCCCGCGGGGGGTGGAGACCGCACGCGGCAAGGAAAAATCGGGCGCGTCGCGTGGAAATCGCGCGCCTTTGGGCCTATCTTTGCCAGAAGTCGGCCTGAATCGGCCGTGAACGGCAGTGTGGCTCTCTTACGGAGGACTGAAGGGTGAACAAGGCCCAACTCATCGAGGCGTTGACCGAGCGCCTTGGCGACAAGAAGGCCGCAGGCGCTGCGGTCGACGGTCTCGTCGACGTGATCGTTCGCACGGTCAACAAGGGCGAGAAGGTCAACATCACCGGCTTCGGTGTGTTCGAGAAGCGCGCGCGTGCCGCCCGCACCGCTCGCAACCCGCGCACCGGCGAGACGGTGAAGGTCAAGAAGACCAACGTTCCCGCGTTCCGCGCGGGCACGATGTTCAAGGAGGTCGTGAGCGGGGCCAAGAAGCTGCCCAAGGTCGCGGCCACCAAGACCACCGCGGGCACCGCCCGCACCACCGCGACCCGCGGCACCGCCGCGGCGACCACCACCACGCGGACCCGCGCGGCGGCGGCGAAGCCCGCGGCGGCCACCACTCGCAGCACCACCACGCGGACTCGCGCGGCGGCTGCGAAGCCGGCAGCGGCGGCGGCCACCACGACGGCGCCGAAGACCACGCGCACCCGCGCGGCGGCGGCGAAGCCCGCGGCGGCACCGAAGGCGGCGGCAGCGCCCAAGGCGACCGCGGCGAAGACCACCGCGGCCAAGAAGACCACGACCGCGGCGGCCAAGACCACCGCGGCCAAGAAGACGACGGCCGCCAAGAGCAGCACGCCTCGGGCGACCGCCAAGGCCACCAAGAAGTAACGACGGCCACCGGCGCCTGGACCGACCCACCTGGGACGGTTCAGGTTTCGTCCAGACGGTCTGAGCACATCGCGAGAGCCCCGCACGCTTCCCCCGTGCGGGGCTCTCGCGTGTGCGCGGCCGGGTCCCGCACGCTCTCAGCGCGACACCCCCGCCGACCCTCTGACCAGCCCCGTTCCCCCTTTCCAGGGATGGCCGCCCGCAACGCTTTCGCATTCCCCCTGGGTCGATTCCCGGGCCGCGCACCGGTTCTCCCGGACCCCGCCGGGCAATCCATTCCACCCGTTCGAGGTGGTGCCGTCGCGGGGTTTTACGCGGGCGGCGGGATGTGGTCGGCGGCCACGACCGCGCCCTCGACGAACGAGAGGACCCACACGCTGCCCTTGCGGGCCTGCACGTCGGTCAGCCCGGTCAGTTCGGCCACCAGGCCCGGGATCACGCCGCCCTGGCTGCAGACGACCGGTGTGCCGCCCTCGGCGGCGATCCGGCGCAGGCGGGCCACCGCGGTGGCCGGGTCGTGGAACTCGGACAGTTCCGGGACGGCTTCCACCGCGACCCCCAACGCCGCCGCCAGCGGCGCCACTGTGGCCCGGCACCGCACCTTCGGGACCGACAGCACCCTGTCCGGTCCGAACAGCGGCAGCAGCCGCGTCAACGCCCCGGTCTGCCGGTGCCCCCTGCTCGAGAGCGGGCGCAGCTCGTCGGGTCCCGGCCACTCGCGCTTGCGGCCCGCGTGCGCGTGCCGCACCAGCAGGACGGTTGTGGTGTCCGCCGGTGCGGCGGTGAAGCGCTCCAGCACCACCCGATCGTGCGGGTAGGTCAGTCGCGCGGCCGCGGCGTCGACGGGCAGCCAGCGCAACCGGTCGACCTCGTCGTTGGGGACGAACGCCGCCCCGTCGCCACCGCCGACCCGCGCGGCGAAGTAGTCGACCACCTTGTCCGCGCCGACGACGGGGTAGCCGACCTGGCCGAGGTGGCGGCCGAGGACGGCGGTGAAACCGGTCTCCTCGGCCACCTCCCGCACCGCGGCGGCGTGGACGGTCTCACCCCGGTCCAGCTTGCCCTTGGGCAGGCTCCAGTCGTCGTAGCGGTCCCGGTGCACCACCGCCACTTCCAGACCGCCCGCGGAGCCCGTGTGCCGCCACAGCACCGCGCCCGCGGCGCGCACCAGCACGCGCTCAGCCGAGCGCGCGGTGGCGGGACAGCAGTTCGGCCTGGTGGTCGCGCACCGAACTGCCCTCTTCGGGCGAGGGCACCCACTCGCCGCCGGAGGTGAGCACCCAGCAGCGGGTCGAGGGGTCGAGCGCGGAGTCGAAGATGGCGTCCAGTTGCGCGGTGAGACCCGGGTCGGTCACCCGGACCTGGACCTCCACCCGGCGGTCGAGGTTGCGGTGCATCATGTCCGCGCTGCCGATCCAGTGCTCGTCGGACCCGGCGAAGTGGAAGATCCGCGAGTGCTCCAGGAACCGGCCCAGGATCGAGCGGACCCGGATGTTCTCGCTGAGCCCGGGGATCCCCGGCTTGAGCGCGCAGATCCCGCGCACCACCACCTCGACCGGCACCCCCGCCTGCGAAGCGCGGTACAGCGCATCGATGACCTGTTCGTCCACCAGGGAGTTCATCTTGATCCGGATACCGGCGCGCTTGCCGTCGCGCAGGTGCGCCACCTCGCGCTCGATGCGCTCGACGATGCCGCGCCGCACGCCGTAGGGCGCCACGAGCAGGCTGCGGTACTGGTCCTGGCGGGCGTACCCGGTGAGCACGTTGAACAGGTCGGTGAGGTCCGCGCCGATCGAGGGCTCCGCGGTGAGCAGGCCGACGTCCTCGTAGAGCCGCGCGGTCTTGGGGTTGTAGTTGCCGGTGCCGATGTGGCAGTAGCGGCGGATCGTCGAGCCCTCCTGGCGCACCACCAGCGAGGTCTTGCAGTGCGTCTTGAGACCGACCAGGCCGTACACCACGTGCACGCCCGCCTTCTCCAGCTGCCGCGCCCACTTGATGTTGGCCTGCTCGTCGAAGCGGGCCTTGAGCTCGACCAGGGCCACGACCTGCTTGCCCGCCTCGGCCGCGTCGATCAGCGCGTCCACGATGGGCGAATCGCCGGAGGTGCGGTACAGGGTCTGCTTGATCGCCAACACGTGCGGGTCGCTGGCCGCCTGCTCGACGAACCGCTGCACGCTGGTGGAGAACGAGTCGTACGGGTGGTGCACCAGGACATCGCCCTCCCGCAGCGTCGCGAAGATGCTGCGCGGGGTCTCGCGCTCGCCGAACGCCGGGTGCGTCGCGGGCCGGAACGGCGGGTCCTTGAGCTCCTTGCGGTCCACCCCGTAGAGCTGCCACAAGCACGACAGGTCCAGCAGACCGCGCACCACCACCACGTCGTTGGGGTGCACCTCCAACTCGCGCAGCAGCAGTTCCAACATGTGCTCGGACATGTCGTCGGCGACCTCAAGGCGCACAGAGGGACCGAAGCGGCGCTGCGCCAGTTCCCGTTCCAGGGCCTTGAGCAGGTCCTCGTCGCGGTCCTCCTCGACCTCGAGGTCGGCGTTGCGGGTCACCCGGAACGCGTGCTGCTCGATGACGTCCATGCCGGTGAACAGGGTCGGCAGGTGCGCGGCGATGAGCTCCTCCAGCGGCAGGAACACCGCCACCTGCTCGTCGGCGCTGCGGTCGATCGGCACCAGCCGCGGCACGTTGTCGGGCACCTTGACCCTGGCGAAGCTCTCCCGCCCGGTCTCCGGGTTGCGCACGGTCACCGCGAGGTTGAGCGAGAGCCCGGAGATGTAGGGGAACGGGTGCGCCGGGTCGAACGCCAGCGGGGTCAGCACCGGGAAGACCTGGTCGCGGTAGTAGGCGGCCAGCCTCGCGTGCTCGTCGTCGGTGAGCTCGCCCCAGCTGGCGATGCTGATCCCGCGCTCGCGCAACGCCGGGCGCACCTGCTCGGCGAAGGCCCGCGAGTGCCGCTCGACCAGGTCCTGGTTGCGCTTGGAGATGTAGCCCAACTGCTCGCGCGGGGTCAGCCCGTCCGCGCTGCGCACCGAGAGCCCGGTCTCGTTCCTGCGCTTGAGGCCCGCGACCCGCACCATGTAGAACTCGTCGAGGTTGGAGGCGAAGATGGCCAGGAACTTGGCCCGCTCCAGCAGCGGCTGCGAGGCGTCCTCGGCCAGGGCGAGCACCCGGCCGTTGAAGTCCAACCAGGACAGTTCCCGGTTCAGGTAGCGGTCGTCCGGCAGGTCGGTCTCGGCGGTGGTCGCCGCCGGGGTGACCGCGGGCGGCGCGGACAGCACGCCGCGCGGCTCCACACCGTCGGTCGCGGGCGGCGGCGCGGTGGCGCTGTCGCCGCTGGTCGTCGGGGCCTGGTCCGGGGTGCTGTCGGTGCTCACGGGCCCATTGTCGGTCACCGGCGGCCCGAAGGCGCACCCGCGACCGGTACGCGGACGTGAATTCTCACCACATTCCCAGTTGGTCGATCACCGCACCCGACAGGCTGCCCCGGCCAACCGAGCGGTGCGCGGCCCGAGCCCGAGCTCCCGGGCCAGGTGCAGGTCACCGGGGGTGTCGACATCGCAACGCAGGTGGGTCAACGCCACGCCGACGCCGACGGCGCCCGCACCGTGCGCGGCGGCCGACCCCGGCCCGAACCGGGGGTCGAGCGCGGTACCCGCGGCGGCGAGCAGCAGCGTGGTGCCGGTACCCGGGCGGTCGGCGACGAACGCCCGCCGCCCGTCCGCCTCGGCCACCGCCGCGGCGAGGTCGGCTGGCCGCAGCGCGGGCAGATCGGCCTGCATGGCACCGACGCTTCCGCGCGGGTCGGCGCGGCGCAACACGTCTGCGCCGAAGTCCAGTGCCGCGTTGAGCCCGGGCAGGCCCCGTTCGTCCACCACCTCGGCCCCGGTCCCGGCCAGCGCGGCGACCACCCTGGCGTCCTCGCACACCACGAGCAGCCTGCGCACCCCCGGTGCCGCCAGCGCTGCGGTCACGGTGTCCAACACCACAGCCAGCACCAGTTCGCGGTGCGCCTCGGCCCCGCCGGGCACCGCGCCGCGCAGCCGCGACTTGGCCCTGTCGAGGTTCTTGACCGGCACGACGATGTCGACCACACCACCGATCCTGCCGGCCGGGGCGGTGCGCCGGAGCCGGCACCCGGTAGTGGACCCGTGTGGACCCGGCGCCGGGCGGGCAGGGAGACTCACTGGTCACGTGCGGGTGCGGGGTCGGATGCGGAGGAGCGGCGTTGGGCAAGCGTGAGAAGGGCGGGTTCTGGGTCGGGCTGTCGGCCGCGGTGTTCTACCCGGTGAGCTGGTTGGGCAAGCGCGAGTACCGGCGCGCGGACAAGCTGCCCGCCGAGGGCGCCGCCCTGCTGGTGATGAACCACGTCTCGCACCTGGACCCGGTCAGCGACGCGGTGTTCGTGCACCGCAACGGGCGGGTGCCGCGGTTCATGGCCAAGGACAGCCTGTTCCGGATCCCGTTGTTCGGCAAGATGCTGGCCGGTTCCGGCGGCATCCCGGTCTACCGGGGTTCCTCCGACGCCCGCAACAGCCTCAGCGCCGCGCACGAGGCCCTGCGCGACGGCAAGCTCGTGCTCATCTACCCCGAGGGCACCATCACCAAGGACCCGGCGGGCTGGCCGATGTGGTCGCGCACGGGGGTGGCGCGGTTGGCGCTGGACAACGACGTCCCCGTCGTCCCGGCCGCGCGGTGGGGGACCCAGCGGATCTGGAACGGCTACGACAAGAAGTTCCGGCCGTTCCCGCGCAAGCGGGTGGTGACCGTCGTCGGCGACCCCGTCGACCTGTCGGCCTACCGCGGCCAGCCGGTGACCAACCAGCTGCTGCGCGAGGTCACCGACCTGCTCATGAGCCGGGTGCGCGCGCTGCTGGCCGAGATCCGCGAGGAACCGGAGCCCGAGGGCTTCTACCGCGCGGGCGGCAAGCGCGACGCCGCAGAGGGCTGAGGCACCGGTCATGGCTGGCAAGATCACGGTCATGGGCGCGGGGTCGTGGGGGACCACCTTCGCCAAGGTGCTGGCCGACGCGGGGACCGAGGTGGTCCTGTGGGCGCGGCGGCGCGACGTCGCCGAGGGCATCGCGGCGACCAGGCAGAACCGGGACTACCTGCCCGGGGTCGTACTGCCGGACCCGTTGACGTCCACTTCGGACCCGAGGGCGGCGCTCGAGGGCGCGGGCACGGTGGTGCTCGCGGTGCCCAGCCAGACCCTGCGGCACAACCTCACCGCCTGGCGGGCGCTGCTGCCGCGGGGGGCGACGCTGGTGAGCCTGGCCAAGGGGGTGGAGCTGGGCACGCTCAAGAGGATGAGCGAGGTCGTGGTCGACGTGGCGGGTGTGCCGCAGGACCAGGTCGCGGTGGTGTCGGGGCCGAACCTGGCCAAGGAGATCGCCGAGGAACAGCCCACGGCCACGGTCATCGCCTGCCGCGACCACGACCGCGCGGTGGCGCTGCAACAGGCCTGCACCACCGGCTACTTCCGGCCGTACACGATCACCGACGTCATCGGCTGCGAGCTCGGCGGCGCCTGCAAGAACGTCATCGCCCTGTCCTGCGGTATGGCCGACGGGCTCGGCTTCGGCGCCAACACCCTGGCCACGCTGATGACCCGCGGCCTCGCGGAGACCAGCAGGCTCGGCGCCGCGCTCGGCGCGGACCCGATGACCTTCGCGGGCCTCGCCGGTCTCGGCGACCTGGTGGCCTCGTGCTCCTCGCCGCTGTCGCGCAACCGGACCTTCGGCGCGCGGCTCGGTCGCGGCGAGACGATGGCGCAGGCGCAGGCGGCGGTGGGCGGCCAGGTCGCCGAGGGCGTGAAGTCGTGCTCGTCGATCCGGGAACTGGCGCTGCGGCACGGGGTGGAGATGCCGATCACCGAGGTGGTGCACCGGGTCTGCCACGACGGGTTCGACCCGAACGAGATGGCCGGTCAGCTGATCGGCCGCAAGACCAGGCCGGAGCGGTGAACGCGCCCCTCGGGGACGGGACCCGCTGCGTGCACGCGGGACAGGTCCCCTCCGCGCCCGGCGCGGCCGTCCCGCCGCAGCCGGTGCTGGCCGCGCAGTACCACCTGTCCGACGACCCCACCGACGACTTCTACGGCCGCGCGGGCAATCCGACGTGGCGGGCCCTGGAGTCGGCCATCGGTGAGCTCGACGGCGGGACGTGCCTGGTCTACGCCTCCGGCATGGCCGCGGTGTCGTCGGTGCTGAGGGTGCTGCTCAAGCCCGGTGACACGGTGGTCCTGCCGTCCGACGGCTACTACCTGGCGCGTTCCTACGTGCGCGAGCACATGAACGGCTTGGTGGTGCGGGAAGTCCCGACGGCGGGGGAGTGGACCGCGGACACGGTCGCGGGCGCACGCCTGGTGCTGCTGGAAACCCCGTCCAACCCCGGCCTCGACGTGTGCGACATCGCCGCGATCGCCGGGCTGGCGCACGCGGCGGGCGCGCTGGTCGCCGTCGACAACACCACGGTGACCCCGTTGGGGCAGCGGCCGTTGGAGCTGGGCGCGGACATCACCCTCGCCAGCGACACCAAGGCACTGGCCGGGCACAGCGACATCGTCCTCGGCCACGTCACCACCGCCGACCCGGACCTGGCCGCCCGGCTGCGGTCCGAGCGCACGGCGAGCGGGGCGGTGCCGGGGCCGTTCGAGGTGTGGTTGGCCCACCGCGGCTTGGGCACACTTGACCTGAGGTTGGCCCGCCAGGCGGAGAACGCGGCCGCGCTGTACGAGGCTCTGCGGGAGCACCCGGGGGTCCGGTCGGTGCGGTGGCCTGGTTCCCCGCTCGACCCGGCGCACCCGGTGGCCTCGCGGCAGATGCGCCGCTTCGGCGGGGTGGTCACCTTCGAGCTCGAGTCGGCGGCGGCCGTGGCGGGGTTCCTGGCCGCGTCCCGGTTGGTGTCCTCGGCGACCAGCTTCGGCGGCCTGCACTCCAGCGCCGACCGCCGGGCCCGCTGGGGCGACCCGGTCCCCGAGGGCCTGGTGCGCTTCTCCTGCGGCTGTGAGGACACCCGCGACCTCGTCGCCGATGTCCTCACAGCCCTGGGCGCCTAGACCGGCAGCGCCATCGTCATGACGACCTCGCCGTGCGGGGTGTCGGACCCGCCAGCGGCCTCGATGCTGACGCCGACCTGGTTGGCCGCCCCGATCCCTGCGCTGTCCACGATGGACGCCCGGCCGGTGCTGTCCGGGGTCATCAGGCCAACCGAGCGCGGGTCACCGTTGTCGCGCATCAGCCACGCCTGGTAGGTCTTGCCCGCGGGGGCGGGCGGCATGTTGGCCGCCAGCAGCATGACCTTGCCCTGCGCGCGGGACACGACGACGGTGCCGTTGAGCCCGGTGGTCGTCGACCCGCTGACGAACCGCGCGTCGTCGGCCGACAGCAGCTCCACCATGGCCGTGGTCTGCGACTTCTGGTCGTCGAGCTGGTCCTGGTTGCGCACCAGGGCGACACCGAGGGCCACGGACACGACCAGCAGCGCGGCGGCCGCGATCCCGGTCAGCCGCAACGCCCACGCCGGCCGGGAGCGCCTGGGGCCGTCCGCGTGGTGCTCCAGCGGCGGCAGTTGCCGGACCTGCGCGACCCGGGCGAGCACCCGCGCCTTGAGCTCCGGCGGTGGCACCTCCGACACCGCGTCCCCGACGCGAGCGGCGGTGGCCTGCAGTTCGCGCACCTCCTGGGCGCACGCCTCGCAGACGGCGAGGTGCCGCTCGAAGGCGGCGCGCTCGATCTCCGGGATCGCGTCGAGCGCGTAGGCGCCGGTCAGCGCGTGGATGTCAGCGGTCATCGGGCCACCCCCAGGCAGTCGCGCAGACGGATGAGACCGTCGCGCAGTCGAGTCTTGATCGTCCCCAGCGGCGTGTCGAGCAGTTCCGCCACCTCGCGGTAGGTCAACCCGCGGTAGTACGCCAGTTCCACCGACTCGCGCTGCAGGTCGGTCAGCGAGGACAGGCACCGGCGCACCTGCTCGTGCTCGAGCCGGGTGCCGACCTGCTCGGCCACCTCGTCGAAGGGCCTGCTGGTCTCCCGCCGGTAGGCGCGGTCCTCGCGGTCGGTGGCCGACTGCGACGAGCGCACCCTGTCCACCGCCCGCCGGTGCGCCAGGGTCATCACCCAGGTCATCGCGCTGCCCCGCTCCGGGCTGAACCGCGCCGCGGTCCGCCACAGCTCCAGCAGCACCTCCTGGGTCACCTCCTCCGACTGCGCCGGGTCCCGCACGATCCGCCGCACCAGGCCGAACACCGGCGCCGACACCTGGTCGTAGAGCCGCTCGAACGCGCCCTCGTCGCCCCGGGCGACCTGCTGCAACAACGCTTCCGCGTCCGGTGGGCGCGTCTCATCCGAAGCACCACCACCCGCGATCCGCCGAACCCGCTCGGCCATGCACACCCGCTCTCGTCGACCAGCCCCGCGAGGACCCGCGCCCGCACGTCGTCGGTCATTCGGGGCGACCCGCCCTGCCGGATTGGCGCCGCGCCCGCCCTGACCGGCGCGGACAGCCCGCCGCCGACCAGCACTGTCCCACGGAGTAGGAGCGCGCGGGGGTGGCTTGCGCGCAGGCGGGCCCGCTGCCACGCTGTGCCGCGTGTTGAAGCGCGCCATCTCCGACCGCCGGGGTCACGTCGACCTCGGCTTGGTCGCGAGCGCGCTCTGTCCGTGCCGCTGATCCAGCCCATCCGCCGACCCGGGTCTCCCCGGGCCGCGCCCGCTGTGTTCACCGCCACCGAAGGACACCCCCGGCCATGTTCGCCGTTCCGCCCAACACCATCGCGCTCGCCGCGACCCCGGCCGCCGCGCACCCCGTGCTCACCGCCCGCCGCTATGCCCAGGACCGCGCCAGGTGGGCGGCCCTGCTGCGCTACGACCCGGCCGAGCGGTTCGCCGCCCTCGTCGAGCGGGTCAACGGCCAGGAGATCTGGCTGATGAGCTGGCTGCCCGGCCAGCACACCGACCTGCACGACCACAGCACCGCGACCGGCGCGTTCACCGTGGTCTCCGGGACCCTGACCGAGCGGGTCGCCGCACCGCACCGGCCAGCCGAGGTGCTGCACACGCTGGTCGAGGGGCAGTCGCGGGTGTTCGGGCCTGGTTACGTGCACCAGGTGGGCAATGACTCGGCGGATCCCGCGGTGAGCATTCACGTCTATCGGGCCGCCCGCCCGGCGATGCGTCAGTACCGGATCGACCCGGTTACGGGACCGCGGCGGTTGCCCGAGCGGTGATGTGTGCGGTCTGGTCGAGGGCCAGTCGCGGGTTGGGACCTGGCTAGGTGCACCAGGTCTATCGGGCCGCTCGGTCGGCGCGTCAGTACCGGATCGACCCGGTCACCGGACCGCGGCCGTTGCCCGAGCGGTGGTGTGCACACCTGGTCGAAGGCAAGTCGAGAGTGTTCGGGCCTGGCTGCATGCACTAGGTGGGCTATGACTCGGCCGATCCTGCGGTGAGCATCCACGTCTGCCGGGCTGCTCGGTCGGCGGTGCGCCAGTACCGGATCGACCCGGTCACCAGACCGCGGCCGTTCCTCGAGCCGTGATGTGCACACCCTGGTCGAAGGCAAGTCACGGGTGTTCGGGCCCGGCTACGTGCACCAGGTCGGCAATGACCCGGCGGATCCCGCGGTGAGCATTCACGTCTATCGGGCCGCCCGCCCGGCCATGCGCCACTACCGGATCGACCCGGTCACCGGACCGCGGCGGTTGCCCGAGCCGTGATGTGTGCGGGCTGGTCGAGGTCCGAGTCCGACTCCGGCTCGCCCCACACCCGCCGCAGTGGCAGCACACCGGCCCACGCGACGTTCGCGACGATGTCCTCTTCGTCGTCGCCGGGGCCGCCTGCGCGGGTCTTCACCGCCGCTTCGGCGAGGTCGAGCGTCAACACGGCGGTGGCGGCCAGTTCTTTGGTGGTGGGCAGCCGGGCGTGGTCCCACGAGCCGGGGGCCATGTGCTCGGTGAGCACGCGCAGCCCGTGCAGCTTCGCGTCTGGGTCGGTGATCTGGGTCGCCGTCCCGTGGATGACCGCTGAGCGGTAGTTCATCGAGTGGTGGAACACCGACCGCGCGTAGACGACCCCGTCCACCAGGGTCACCGCGACGCACACCTCCATGCCGGTCATGGCCGCGCGCAGGCTGCGCGCCCCGGTGGAGCCGTGCAGGTAGAGGGTGTCGCCGTCGCGGCCGTAGCCGGTTGGCAGGACCACCGGCGACCCGTCGACCACAGTGGACAGGTGGCAGATCAGGCCGGCGTCGAGGACCGCGTACAGCGTCGCCCGGTCGGCTGTGGAGCGGTGCGCGCCGCGCTTGACGGTGCTGCGCGGCGTCGGCGAGAGCGGGGGCAGGTCGGCTGCCGGGTGGCGGTTGTTCTCGGTCACGCCGTTTACGCTGCAACACCCGAGTGGCATCCTGACAGGGCCACAGCTCGGTGATTTCAGGAGGCCACTGGTGTCGGAGAGCCCAGCCCTGCCGGTGACCCTCGACCGGGCGTCCGCCATCCCGCTGGCGGTGCAGCTCGCCGAGGAGCTGCGGGCCGCGGCCGGGGACGGCAGGTTGCGCAGCGGCGACCGGCTGCCCTCCACCCGCGCCTTGGCCGCGCAGCTCGGCGTCAGCCGCACCGTGACCGCCGCCGCCTACGAGCAGTTGCACGCCGAGGGGTGGATCACCGGCAAGCACGGCTCCGGGACCTACGTCACCACCGCGCCGCCCGGTTCGCCGTCCGCGCGACCCAAGCCCAGGGCAGCCGAGTCGTCCGAGGTGGCCGAAGTGGACCTGCGGCCGGGGTCGCCGTGGGCCAGCGGGATCGACCGGTCGGCGTGGCGGCGGGCTTGGCGCGGCGCGGCGGACGTCGCCCCGCTGCCCCGACCGACCCGAGCGGGCGTGCCCGCCTACCGCGCCGCGGTGGCCGAACACCTGTTGCGCCACCGCGGGCTGCGGGTCGGCGGCGAGAGCGACGGCGAGCTGGTCCTGGCGACCGGTGGGACGACCGCCGCCGTCGCCGAGCTGGCCGCGTCGGTGCTGAGCCCCGGGGACGTCGTGGCCGTCGAGGAACCCGGCTACCAGCGCGCGGTCCAGACCATGCGGGCCGCCGGGCTCGTCGTCGTGCCCGCCCCGGTCGACGAGGACGGCCTGCTGCTCGCCGCGATCCCACAGGGAACCAAAGCGGTCTACTGCTCGCCCGCGCACCAGTACCCGCTCGGCAGGCGGATGTCGGCCGCGCGGCGGGTCGCCCTGGTCGACCGGGCCCGCCGCGAGGGGTGGCTGGTCATCGAGGACGACTACGACGGTGAACTGCGCTACGACGTGGCGCCGTTGCCGCTGCTGGCTTCCCTCGCCCCGGACGTGGTCGTCCACCTCGGCACCACCAGCAAGATCCTCACCCCCGCGCTCGGTGTCGGGTGGATGGTCGCGCCGCCGCCGGTCATCGCCGCCGTGCTGCACCACCGCGACATCACCGGCACCAGCCCGTCGGCGGCCGGGCAGTTCGTCGTGGTGGAACTGGCCCGCAACGGCGACCTGGGCAGGCACCTGCGCAAGCTGCGCCGCGAGCTCTCCGAGCGGCGCGGCATGCTCGTCGACGCCCTCACCGCGGCCGACGTGAGCTTCCTGGGCGACGACGCGGGCGCGCACCTGGTCGTCCCGCTCGGCTCCGCCGCGGTGGAGTGCGCGGTGATCGCGGCGGCCAAGGCCCGCGGCATCACCCTCGACGGACTGGCCAGGCACCACTTCGGACCGCCCGCCTGGTTCGGCATCGCGGTCGGCTACGCGGCGTGTTCGCGTGCGCAGCTGCGGGCGGTGATCCCCGACCTGTTGTCGCTGCTGGCCCGGTCGAGCGACCCCGCGGGTACGCCATCCGGGTAGTCTCGGCAACCATGCTGTCCCCCGAGGAGCGGTCCCCCGAAGAGTCGACCCCCGAAGTGCTGCCCGACGTCGTGGCCGCGGCAACGCCCCGGCCGAAGCTGCGGGTCGCGGTCGTCTTCGGCGGTCGCAGCACCGAGCACACCGTCTCCTGCGTGTCCGCGGGCAGCGTGCTGGCCAACCTGGACCCGGAGCGGTTCGAGGCCGTTCCGGTCGGGGTCACCCGCGAGGGCGCCTGGGTGCTCGGTCCGTCGGACCCCGCCGCGCTGCGCATCGAGGACCGGACCCTGCCCACCGTCACCAGCGGCACCGCGCTGACCCTGCCAGCCGACCCGACCTCGGCCGGGCTCGTCGTGCTCGAGCCGGGCCGCGAGGGCGAGGTCGTCAGCGGTGTGGACCTCGTGTTCCCCGTGCTGCACGGCGCTTACGGCGAGGACGGCACCGTCCAGGGGCTGCTGGAGATGGTCGGCGTCCCCTACGTCGGGGCGGGTGTGCTCGCCTCCGCGGTCGCCATGGACAAGGGTTTCACCAAGAGACTGCTGGCCGCGGCGGGCCTGTCCGTCGGTCGTTTCGTGGAACTGCGCCGCGACCGCGCGACGCTGACCGAGGACGAGCGCGAGCACCTCGGGCTGCCGGTGTTCGTGAAGCCCTCCCGCGCCGGGTCGTCCACCGGCATCACCAAGGTCACCTCCTGGGACGAGCTGGACGCGGCCATCGCGACCGCGCGGGCCATCGACCCGAAGGTGCTCGTGGAGGCCGCCGTCGTCGGCCGCGAGGTCGAGTGCGGCGTGCTGGAGTTCCCCGACGGCACCGTGCGCGCGTCGCTGCCCGCCGAGATCCGCCTCGACGAGGGCGTCGACTGGTACGACTTCGACGCCAAGTACCTCGACGCGGTCTGCGAGCTCGACATCCCGGCCAAGCTGCCCGACGAGGTCGCCGAGCGGCTGCGCGAGACCGCCGTCGAGGCCTTCCGGGCGCTGGACTGCCAGGGCCTGGCCAGGGTGGACTTCTTCGTCGGCGCCGACGGCGAGCTGACCGTCAACGAGGTCAACACCATGCCCGGCTTCACCCCCACCTCGGCCTACCCGAAGATGTGGGAGGTCAGCGGGATCGACTACCCGACCCTGCTCACCGTGCTGGTCGACACCGCGCTGGCCAGGGGAACCGGCCTGCGGTAACCCGGTCAGGGGCGGACCGGCAGCTCCGGCAGCACCTGACCGACCACTTCGGACACCGTCTGCAGCGGCCCGGTCCCCAGACCCGAAGGCAGCGTGAGCGCCACGTACACCGGCCGGTCGACGGCGAACCAGGTGGCCGCGCCGTCGCCGTCGACGACCAGCCAGCGCACCTTCGACACCTCGCGCAGGCTCGCGGTCTGGGTCAGCTCCGGCGGCTTGCCCAGCCCGCAGCGCAACACGACCGGGTCGCCGATCTGGTCGCCCCAGGCGGCGGCACCGACCGGCGCCGGGTCGGCGACGGCCAGGCGCGGCAGGGTCTTGCCGCCGTTGGGCAACGCGGCGGGGAGAGCGGCGGTGAGCGTCGCGCACTCCGGTGCGGTCGCGTCGGGCGCGTCCACCGGGACCAGGCCGACCGGCCCGGTCCGCGGCGCGGGGACCGTCGGCGCGGCCTGCACCGGCTCGTCGGGCAGGAACCGGCTGGCGACCACCACACCCGCGACGAGCAGCACCGCCAAGGCCGCTGCGGCGGCGATGGCGGTGCGGGACAGACCGGTCTGGCGCGCGTCGGTGGCGGGTTCGGCGTGCTGCGTGCTCACCGGCCCACTAGACCACGCCTCAGAGGTGGACCACCGGGCAGGTCAGCGTGCGGGTGATGCCGTCGACGTTCTGGATCCTGGCCACGACCAGCTGGCCGAGCAGGTCGACGTTGTCGGCCTCCGCCCGCACGATGACGTCGTAGGGGCCGGTCACGTCCTCGGCCGTGGTGACGCCCGCGATGCCCGCGATCTCCGCCGCCACCGCAGCGGCCTTGCCGACCTCGGTCTGGATCAGGATGTATGCGTGGACCACGGCGCGCCCCTTCGCGGTTATGAGTCCCATAGAGGTAGGAACGTGTCCAGCAACGTACCCCAGTTGCGTTTCGTTGGGGATTCCGAATGTCGGTGATCGGAGGAATGCAGTGAGTCCGAACACGCCTGATGGCGCGGAAACCGTTGCCGAGGTGGGTGAGTTCGGACTCATCGAACGGGTCACCGGCGGCCGGGCGCAGCCGAGGACCACCCTGTTGGGGCCGGGCGACGACGCGGCCGTGGTGGCCGCCCCGGACGGGCGGGTGGTGGCGGGCAACGATGTGCTCGTCGAGGGCGTGCACTTCCGTTTCGACTGGTCGACCCCGCAGCACGTCGGCCGCAAGGCCGTCGCGGTGAACCTGGCCGACATCGCCGCCATGGGCGCGGAACCGACCGCGGTGCTCGTGGGCATCGCCTGCCCACCGGCGACCCCGGCCGCGGTGATCGAGGAGCTCACCGCGGGCATGTGGCAGGAGGCGGCCAGAGCCGGGGTCGGCATCGTCGGCGGCGACATGACCGAGTCCGCCACCCTTGTGATTTCCCTCACCGCATTGGGTGATCTGCGCGGTCGGGCACCGGTGACCCGGGCCGGCGCGCGGCCCGGCGACGTCCTCGCCGTCGCGGGCAAGCTCGGTTGGAGCGCCGCCGGGCTGGCCGTGCTGGGCCGCGGTTTCCGCTCCCCGGTCAGCGTCGTGGGCGCCCACCGCGCCCCGGAACCCCCGTACGCCGCCGGTCCGGCTGCCGCCGACGCGGGCGCCACCGCGATGATCGATGTCTCCGACGGCTTGCTCGCCGACCTCGGCCACCTCTGCGCGGCCTCCACAGTGGCCATCGACGTGCGCTCCGACCTGATCGAGGTGCACCAGCGCCTGGTCGACGTCGCCTCCGCGCTCGGCGGCGACCCCAGGCACTGGGTGCTCACCGGTGGCGAGGACCACGCGCTGGCCGCGACCTTCCCCGACCCGCACGGCGTGCCGGAGGGCTGGCGGGTGATCGGCACCGTCGGCCGCGGCCAGGGGGTGACCGTCGACGGCGCGGTCTACTCCGGCCCGGGCGGGTGGCAGCACTGGCGGTGAGGTGGCCCGCCGGGGACGGCAACCGCAGTAGGTGACAATCGCGGTGTGCGCATCGAAATCCGCGACTACGCCCACCCCGACGTGGCGAAGATGATCGCCGAGGTCCAGCAGGAGTACGTCATCCGCTACGGCGGCGTCGACGAGACCCCGGTCGACCCGGCCGAGTTCACCCCGCCCGCGGGGCTGTTCCTCATCGGCTACCTCGACGACACCGCCGTCGCCTCCGGCGCCTGGCGCGCCCACGACGCCGAGTCGGTCGAGATGAAACGGCTCTACGTCAACCCGACCGCCCGCGGCCGCGGCCTGGCCCGCGCGGTGCTGGCCGAACTGGAGCGCACCGCGCTCGACCGCGGCTTCCGCAGGCTCATCCTGGAAACCGGCACCGAACAACCCGAGGCGATCGCCCTCTACCTCTCCAGCGGCTACGAACCGGTCACCCCGTTCGGCTTCTACGCCGACGCCCCGAAGGCGCGCCACCTCGGCAAGACCCTCACCCCGTGACGAAGTCCACCCGTCGGGGTGAGTATGGTCTGCCGCCGTGGCACGACCCCTGAGCGAGATCGTCGAACCGGGCTGGGCCCGGGCCCTGGAACCAGTCGCCGACCAGGTCGCCGTCATGGGCGACTTCCTGCGCGCCGAGATCGCCGCCGGGCGCACCTACCTGCCCGCCGGTGAGAACGTCCTGCGCGCCTTCCAACAACCCTTCGACGACGTCCGGGTGCTCATCGTCGGCCAAGACCCCTACCCCACCCCGGGCCACGCCGTCGGCCTGTCCTTCTCGGTGGCCCCGGACGTGCGGCCGATCCCCAAGAGCCTCATCAACATCTACAAGGAATACGTCGAAGACCTCGGCCACCCCACCCCCGCCAACGGCGACCTGACCCCCTGGACCGAACACGGCGTGCTGCTGCTCAACCGAGCACTGACCGTGGAACCGGGCAAGTCCAACTCGCACCAGGGCAAGGGCTGGGAACAGGTCACCGAACAAGCGATCCGCGCCCTCGCCGCCCGCGGCGGCCCACTGGTGGCGATCCTGTGGGGCCGCAACGCCCGCAACCTGCGACCGATGCTCGGCTCGGTGCCCGCGATCGAATCCGCGCACCCGAGCCCGCTGTCGGCGCACGCGGGGTTCTTCGGGTCGAAGCCGTTCAGCCGGGCCAATGAGCTGTTGGTGGAGCAGGGTGCCGAGCCGGTGGAGTGGAAGCTGCCGTAGGGCTGGGCCTGCGGCCGGGTGCTGGCCTCTTGGCGTGGAACTCGGCAGCCCCCGCCGGGTGGCGGCTCTGGTGATCTCCGAGCGGTGGAGTCGGCGCACCCGAGCTCCGTTGTCGGCGCATACCGGGTCCTTGGGGCGGAGCCATTCAGCCGGGCCAACGCGTTGTTGGTGGAGCAGGGTGCCGAGCCGGTGGAGTGGAAGCTGCCGTAGGGGTCAGGCTTTTTCCAGGTACTCCGCTCGGTCCGCGGCCACCACCTGGCGGACCATCCCGGCCAGGCCCGGGTAGGCGCCTAGGTCCGGGTCGTCGGCGATCAGGGCTTGGGCCACCACCCTGGCGTCGGCGATGACCTGTTCGTCGCGCACCAGCGACAGCATCTTCAGGCCCGACTTGGCCCCGGACTGGCTGGCCCCCAGGATGTCGCCCTCCCTGCGCAGTTCCAGGTCCATCCTGGCCAGTTCGAACCCGTCCAGGGTGGCCGCCACCGCGTCCAGCCTGTCCCTTGTGGACGTTCCGCCGATCATCTCGGTGACCAGCAGGCACACCCCGGCCGCGGCTCCCCGGCCGACCCGGCCGCGCAGCTGGTGCAGTTGGCTGACGCCGAAGCGGTCCGCGTCCATGATCACCATCGCGGTGGCGTTCGGCACGTTCACGCCGACCTCCACGACGGTGGTGGCCACCAGCACGTCGATCTCGGCGGCGGCGAAGCCGCGCATCACCGCGTCCTTGTCGTCCGCGGTCATCCGCCCGTGCAGGATGCCCACCCGCAGCCCGGACAGCGGACCGGCGGCCAGCATCTCGGCGACCTCGACCACCGCCAGCGGCGGCCTGCGGCCGTCGTCCCCGCCGCCGGGGCCGTCTTCCTCGTCGCCGATGCGGGGGCAGACGACGTAGGCCTGGTGGCCGCCGGAGACCTCTTCGCGGACCCGCTGCCACACCCGGTCGAGCCACGACGGCTTCTCCGACACCGGCACGACGGTGGTGGAGATGGGGGAGCGACCCGCCGGGAGTTCGCGCAGCGCCGAGGTTTCCAGGTCGCCGTAGACGGTCATGGCGACGGTGCGGGGGATGGGCGTCGCGGTCATCACCAGCACGTGCGGGCTCTGGTTCTCGCCCGCCCTGCCGCGCAGCGCGTCGCGTTGCTCCACGCCGAAGCGGTGCTGTTCGTCGACCACCACCAGCCCCAGCGCGGCGAACGACACCTTGTCCTGGATGAGCGCGTGCGTGCCGACCACGATCCCGGCCGCCCCGCTCGCGGCGTCGAGCATGGCCTGCTTGCGTTGCGGCGCGGTCAACGAACCGGTGAGGAGGGTGACCCGGGTGGCGTTGTCCGCCGCGCCCAGTTCACCGCCCTGACCCAGGTCGCCCAAGAGTTCGCGCAGGGACCGGGCGTGCTGGGCGGCCAGGACCTCGGTGGGCGCGAGCATCGCGGCCTGGCGGCCGGAGTCGACGACCTGGAGCATGGCCCGCAGGGCGACGATCGTCTTGCCGGACCCGACTTCCCCCTGCAGCAGCCGGTTCATCGGGTGCGAGCCGGAGAGGTCGGCCGTGATCGCCTCGCCCACCTCGACCTGGCCCGCGGTCAGGGTGAACGGCAACCGCTTGTCGAACTCGTCGTGCAGACCCGCGGGCACGGGCGGGCACACCGGAGCCGGTCGGGCGCCCGCGGCGTGGCGGCGCTGCGCGAGGGCCAACTGCACCGACAGCGCCTCGTCCCACTTGAGCCTGGTGCGCGCCAACTCCAGGTCCGCCCACTCCGCGGGCCGGTGGATCGATCGCACCGCCTGCTCGTAGGGCGGCAGACCCAGCTTGTCGCGCAACGGGTCCGGGAACGGGTCTTCGATCTCGTCGAGCACCGCCAGCACCTGCTGCACGCACTGCGCGATCTGCCAGGACTGGATCTTCGCCGACGCCGGGTACACCGGGATCAGCCCGCCTGCGAACTCCTCCACCGCCTCGGTCTCGGCGTCCCCGTCGAGCAGTTGGTAGTCCGGGTTCGCCAGCTGCAGCTTCTGCCGGAACGCGGTGACCTTGCCGGCGAACAGGGCGCTGATCCCCGGCTTGAGCTTGTCCATGTGCCACGGCTGGTTGAAGAACGCGCAGTCCAGCGTCCGCTTGCCGTCGGTCAGCGACACCTCGACCAGGGTGCCCCGCTTGGTCTTCATCTGCCGCTTGTTCACCGACACGACCTTGGCCATCACCGTGACGTGCTCGCCGACCTCCAGGCCCGCGATGTCGGTCAGCTGGCCGCGCTCGGCGTAGCGGCGGGGGTAGTGGCGCAGCAGGTCGCCCGCCGTCGCCAGGTCGTAGGACGCGGCGAGCGCGTCCGCCGACTTCTTGCCCACCAGCCGGTCCAGCCGCTCGCCCAGCCCAGTCATCGCGCTCCAGCCCGCCTCGTCCGCCGCGTGTCCGCCCGCCACTTCCACCGGGCCGAGTGCATTCTGTCGTCACCCACCGACAGCCCGTCACTCCACTCCGAAGATCACGACCGCCTCGCGCTGGCCGCCCCGGTGCACCGCGAGGTCGGCGTCCGGGCGGTGCAGGCGCAGGTGCTCGGCCACCGCGTCGGCCACCCCGTCCGGGGCGTCCCGGCCGACCAGCGCGGTCACCAGCTCACCACCGGCGGCCAGCATCCGCTCGACGACCCCGACCGCGGCCCCGGCCAGCGCGGCCGGGTCGGCCGGGCCCGCCTCGATGAGCACGACCTCCCCGTCGGCGAACCCGAGCACGTCGCCAGCCCGGCACGGCCCGACCCAGGTGATGCCGTCCTCCTCGGCGACCACCACCTCACCGCGCCTGGTCGCCGCCGCGGCCTCGGCCATCGCCACCACGTCGTCACCGGCGCGCCTGCGCGGGTCGTGCACCGCGATCGCGGCCAGCACCTGCACCGGCGACGCGCACGGCACCACCACCACGTCCTGCCCCGCCGCGACCGCCCGGATCGCGGCCTCGTCGGCCACCGCCATCAGCCGCGCGTCGCCGGGCAGCACCGTCACGTGCGCCGCTGTGGTCCCGGTGATCACCTCGAGCAGTTCGTACGGGTCCGGGTCCCGCGACCGCAGCACCGCGACCCCCTCGGCCAGCAGCAGCTCCGCCAACTCCGCGTCGCGCACCGCGGCGACCACGGCGCGGTCCCTGGCGAAGCGCTCCGGCGCGCTGGCCGGGGCGTCGGCGAAGCGGGCCACCCGGATCCGCGTCGGTCGACCAGCCTCGATCCCCGCCTCGATGGCGCCGCCGATGTCGTTGCAGTGCACGTGCACGGTCCACAGCCCGGCGCCGTCGCCGACCACCGACACGCAGTCGCCGAGGTCGTCCAGCTCGTCGCGCAACCGGTCGGCCGCCGCGTCGTCGGTGTCGCGCAGCAGGTACATGACCTCGTAGGCGTACAGCTCCGAGCCGCCCTCCCTGGCCGTGACCAGCGAGGTCCCGATCGGCTCGGTGGCCCTCGCGCGCACCGCGGCCACCAGCGCAGCGGGCTGCTCGGCGATCACGGCCACCAGGGCGTCCAACAGAACAACGACCCCGCGCCCACCCGCATCGACCACCCCCGCCTCGGCCAACGCGGGCAACTGGTCGGGCGTCCGCTCCAGCGCCGCGGCCGCCGCCTTGGCCGCCGCCGACGCCACTGAGTGGAGATCGGGGCCACCCTTCGCCGCCGCCGCCGCGTCCAGAACGGTCAACATGGTCCCCGCGACCGGCTCGGACACCGCGGCCGACGCCTTCTTCGCGCCCGCGCGCAGCGCCGCCACCAGGTCGGGCCCGGTGATCACGGCCCGCCCGCGCAGCGCCTCGGCCATCCCGCGCAGCAGCTGCGACGCGATCACCCCCGAATTGCCCCGCGCCCCGGCCAACGCCCCCCGCGCTGCCACCCCCACCGCCGCCCCGGCGTCGGCGCGCTCCTCGGCGGGGGCCCGCAACAGCGCCTCCAGCGCCGCCCGCAGCGTGTCCAGCAGGTTCGACCCGGTGTCGCCGTCGGCCACCGGGTAGACGTTGATCCGGTCGATGCCCGCCCGGTGCGCGTCCAGCGACTGCGCGCACGCCGCCACCCACCGGCGCACCTCCGCCGCGTCCAACGCCTCGAGCACGTCCACCTCCAACCGGTTCCCGCGAGGGTAGCCCGCCTGCCCGCCCCGGTTTGGAGCCGCTTGGGCGCACCGGTTACCCTGTTCCGAGCGCCTGGGCACGCCCGGGCTCTCGTACGTGCGTCCGCGGTCGGTTGTTCGCTCGGCGAACGGAACCGGCGCGGGTGATACCCAACGTGAAGGAGTGTCTGACGTGGCTGCCGTGTGCGACGTCTGTGGCAAGGGGCCAGGCTTCGGCAAGTCGGTCTCGCACTCGAACCGGCGGACCAACCGCCGTTGGAACCCGAACATCCAGACCGTGCACGCTCGCCTGGGCATCTCCCAGCGCAAGCGCCTCAACGTGTGCACCTCCTGCCTCAAGGCGGGCAAGGTCGTCCGCGGCTGACGTTCGGCGAGTCACCACAGCAGTGCGGTGAGGCCGGTCCCCTCGGGGACCGGCCTCACTGGCGTTTCCGGCGCGTTCGGTGCACTGCGGCACCCGGACACAGGACAGTGGGGCAGCGAGACGGCTAGCGGGGGCGGCACCGGGTTGGTGTCGCCCCACTGGTGTGATGCGGCTCTAGCGGGGGCGCGGCTTTGGCAGGAGCCACCGTCGGCGGCTGGTCTACGGCGGTGCCGGGCTGCTGGTCGCCGAGGGACGGTGGCCGAGGCTGCTGTCGGCGGCTGGTCTCGCTGGTGGTGCCGGGCGGTGGCGGCAGGCGAGCCTGTGCGGGTGTCGGCTTCCGCACCGTGCTCCACGTGGCCGGCCTGTACCCGGCCGCCACCCCGGCGCTCGCCGAGGGACGGTGGCCGAGGCTGCCGTCGACGGCTGGCTTGATGGCGGTGCTAGTCCGTTCTGTGTGGCGGTGGCAGGGGCTGCCGTCGGCTGCTGGTGCCGGGCGGTGGCGGCAGGCGAGCCTGTGCGGGTGCCGGCCTCCGCACCGTGCTCCACGTGGCCGGGCGGTACCCGGCCGCCACCCCCGGCGCTCGCCGAGGTCGTGCGGCCGTTGCGCCCTCATCGGCGGCCGGCTCGGCAAGATCGGCGCCCGCACCCACCTCGGCACCGCTGCCGCTGGTCCTTCGGGTGTCCGGCCTCCAGCGTGTAGACCTCCCACACGCCAGTGGGCGGGCACCGAATCGGTGCCCGCCCACTGCAGCGACGGGGTTCTAGCGGGCGCCCGCCTTGGCGGGGGTGCCGTTCTTGGAGGCCGCCTTGGCGCCGAGGCTTTCGGCGAAGTGCTGCTTGGCCTCCTCCAGCACGGCGAAGGTGCTGGCGACCTGTTCGGACACCCGGCGCTCGAAGGCGTCGGCCTGCTCGTGGCGGGTGGTGGCGTCGGCGAGTTTGGCTTCGGCGTTGGCGACGAGGTCGCCCGCGTGCTTCTCCGCGCTCTCCCGCTTGGTCTTGATCTCCGCGTCGGCCTTGGTGCGGGCCTCGGTGAGCGACCGCTCGGTGTCGGCCTTCTGCTTCTCGGCGTCGGCGACCAGCTTGGCCGCTGCCTTCTCCGCGGCCTCGCGCTGGGCCTTGATGTCGGCGTCGGCCTTGGTGCGGGCTTCGGTGAGGGCGCGCTCGGTGTCGGCCTTCTGCTTCTCCGTGTCGGCGACCAGGCGGGCCGCGGCCTTCTCGGCGGCGTCGCGCTGGGTCTTGATGTCGGCTTCGGCGCTGGCGCGCTGGTCGGCGAGGGCCTGTTCGGTCTCCTCGGTCTGCGCCAGCAGCGCGGCCTCGATCGCGGCGGTCTGCTCGGCCAGGTTGGTCTCGACCTCGGTGGTGCGGGCGGACAGCGCCTGCTCCACCTCCTCGGTGCGCTTGGCGATCGCGGCCTCGGCGGCGCCGCGGCTGGCGGTGAGCTCGCGCTCGGCCTGCTCCTCGGCGGCGGTGCGGCGACCGGCGGACTCGGTGTCGAGCGCCTCGCGGGCGGCCAGCGCCTCGGTGTCGAGCTTGTCGCGGTGCGCGGCGGCCTCGTCGTAGAGCTGCGCGATGCGCGCCTCGTTCGCCTTGGCCTGCTGCTCGATCTCGGCGCGGGCGTCGGCCATCAGCTTCTTGTGCTCGGCGGCCAGCGCGGCCCGCATCGACTCGTACTCGGCGTCGAGCTCGGCGTGGTTGCGGGTGTAGTCGGCCTCGAGCTGCTTGCGCCGCTCCTCGAGGTCGGCGATCAGCTTGTCGTGCTTGGCCCGCAGGTCCTTGGCGTAGGCGTCGGCCTCGCCGCGGGTCTTGGCCGCCGCGTCGTCGGCCTGCTTGGCGGTCTTGCCCGCGTACGCCTCGGCGTTGAGCCGGGTCTGGGCGGCGTAGTCGTCGGCGGCGGTGCGCGTGGCCGCCGAGTACCCGTCCGCTTCCTTGCGGGTGTTGGCGCCGTAGCCCTCGGCCTCCGCCCGGGTCGCCGCGCCGTAGTCGTCGGCCTGCCGCTTGAACTCGGCGATCTCCTCCTCGGCCAGCTGCATCATCAACCGCACCCGCTCGGTCATGCCCTCGGTGCTGTTGGGGTTGGCGCTGATCCGGTTGAGCCGGGTCGTGGTCTCCAGCAGTTGCTGCTGCAGCGAGCCGAGCGACTTGGTCAGCTCGGCGACCTTCGACGCTGCGTCGTCGCGGCCCTTGGTCGCGTGGCGCAGGTCGTAGGTGAGGCGGGTGACCCGTTCGTTGACCTGCCGTGGGTTGTACCCGCGCAGAACGGTGTCGAAGTGCGGAAGTCGGTCGGTGGACTCGGCGTCACCAGAGGGCATTGCCCCACTTTAGTATGACCGCCTCGGGGGTGAACCCGCCGGAGTAGTTAATTCTCAGGGTAAGAGATGCCGCGTGCCCGCCGCCACGGCCGTGGCGTCCGGTTACGGATTGCCCTGGGGTGCCGCCGGAGCGCCACATTGCGCCCTGCCGCGCTCCATCCGCAACGCCAGGTTGGGGATGCGCAACGGCCGCGGGATCGACATCACCGAGATCTGTCCTTGCACCTGGCGGAATTCCGCGAATGTCGCATCGATCCCGATCCGGTGTTCGGTGGCCGGAACGCGAAGCGGATTCGGTACGGAATTCCCCGCCGCGTCCTTGATCGTTGTGACGTCTTCGCCGGGGACGCCGATTTTCACGACGCCGTCCATGTCCAGCGCGCCGGTCGCCGAGACCACGTCCAGTTCGACGTTGCCGGTCTGGATCTCCCAAGTGGACCGGTTCCCGTCGCCGCCGGTGAGGTAGACGGTGAACCAGGTGCCGAGGACCTGTTGCTGGAAGGACAGGCACAGCTCGTTGAGCCTGCCCTCGGCGAACCCGAGGCGCCCCACCCGGACCTGGGTGGTGCTGCCGTCGGCGTTCTGCCGCGTGACGTCGCCGACCGAGAGCCCGAAGTCAGTCCCATACAAGCCACTGGTGGACAGGGACAACGTGCCGCCTTGGACAACCACCTCCGAGGCGAGCGCACCTTCGGCCACACGTACCCCGAGCACGCCCGCGACCACCAACGCCGGGAGCGCCAGCAGCGCGGCCTTGCGCCAGTGGGTGCGGCCCCTCACGAGGTGCCCTTGCTCGTGACGGTCAACGACGCACCGGGCAGTCGAACCGGGTTGTCCCTGCCCGAGGTGGGGGAGGGGTTGAACGCCTTCAGCGCGTAGAGGTCCATCCGGACGTCGCACAGGTGGACGCTCAGCGAGATGCCGAGGCTCAGCAGCCACGCGGCGGGCAGCGCGCACAGCAGCAGCGGGCTCGACGCGTAGAGGTTGTTCGCCCACAGGTCGGTCTGCATCTGCTGCCCGGCCGAGTTGGTGCCGCCGAGTTGGGTGGTGCCGCTGGAACCGAGGGTGAGCGCGTAGTTGGTGCGGCTACCGTCGGAGATCGTCAGGTTGTCGAGGGTCAGCGCGCGGAAGGTGTAGTGCGCGGCCTGGAACGACACCCCGTTGGCGTCGACGACGGTCTCGGTGCCCTTGTACTGGATCGATGCGGCGTACCCGGCGCTCGCGGTGACCTTGAGCGGTTTGTCCTTGGGCGTGGTCAGGAACCCGATCTGCGGCGCGGGTGTCGGCGCGGGCGCGAGGGCGGCCTGGGCGCTCAGGTACGGCAGGTCGGGCAGCACGGCGCTGGCGACGACCACCGCCAGCGCCGTGCCGAACGCCAGCGCCCGCTTCACGCGGCCGCCTCGACTTCCTCGGTGTCCGCGGTGTCCTTTTCGGACTCCCTGACCCGCTTGGGCCCCCACCCGAAGGTCATCGACCCGCCCAGGACGCCCAGCAGCATGCCGATCAAGAACCCGCCCAGGTTCGAGGCCACCAGCGAGGCCAGCGCGAACAGCACCCCGAGGAAGCCCGCCAGGTGCCGGGACCGGGGGGCGAACCACGCGCACAGTCCGAACAGGACCAGGCCGCCGCCGAGCAGGTACCCGGCGATGCCGCCGAACCCGGCCCCCAGCACCACCGAGATCGGCGCGAAGGTCAGCGACATGATCGCCCACCCGCCCAGCACCAGCCACAGCCCGCCCCAGAACGGGCGGGTGCGCCGGAAGTCGGTGAACCAGCGCCACCCGGTTGCGAGCGCGGGCCAGACCGCTTTCAGAGTCGTCATGGAAGTTCCCTCAGCAGTTGACCGTGCCGGGCACGATGGCCAGGTTCAGCTTCGGCAGCGTGATGTTCCCGCTGATCTCCGCGGTGTAGGCGTCGGCGGTGAGTCCGGTTACCTGGACGACGCCCGCTTCGAGCCCGAATGCGCCGACCGTGCCGCCCTCGAGCGGTTGGCCGCCCATCTGCACCTGGTGCGCTGTCTTGCCGAGCACCATCTCCGAGAATTGGCTCTGCGCGCCCTGCACGGCTTTCGCCTCGAGGATCAGGTTGTAGGCGTCGATGACGTCCGGGCCGCCGTTGGGGGTGCCGTCGACGGGGGAGCCCGCGTTGAGCTTGAGCGTGTACGGCAGCCCGAGGATCGTTTGGTGGATCACCGCGCAGAGGCCGTCGAGCTTGGCCGACTGGAACCCGGCGCGGGCCATCGCCTCGCCCTTGCCAGCCTGGCTGCCGTCGGCGAGTTGCCTGCTGTGCAGGAAAGCGGCGAAACCGCTGCCGTTGACCTGGTCGGAACGCAGCGTGAACGGCTGGCCGGAGACGAAGAAGTTCGCCGCGAGCGCGCCCTGGGCCATCGCGACCCCCAGCGCCGCCGCGACCGCCGCCGCGGGCAGCGCCACCGCCGCGCTGCGGCCCCACCGCGTGCCCGTGCGGGGTCCGGCGGCCGCCGCGCGCATCCGGTCGTTCCAGGCGCGCACGGCGGACAGGCGGTGCTTGGCATGGCGCATCGGCGCTCCCGGCTGTGGTGGCTGCCCGTGGACCAGCACCCGCGCTGACCTGCGCGGGAACGCGTCGGCCCCCGGTGGTCGGGACACCATGGCAAACCGCGCGGGGCAGCGACAAGGGGCCGTTCGCAGTAGGACGTGACCTCAGGTCACAGTTACTTCGACGTAACAGCTACACATCGTGAGGTTGGCCAACAAAGATTGCGAGCGATCTCAATGGTCAGCGCTGTGCAGGCTGGTCGCGCCAAGGTTGGCGATCATCGGCGTGGTGACTGTCCGTACCTCTGTAACGTTTTGATAAGCACTACCGTCAGGTAACGTCTCCGGCTGTGCGGGTCCGGGGTTGGCGGGTGGTCGGTGCGGTCGCGGGGGTGCTCACCGCGCTCGTCGTGGTCGCGGTCGTCGCCGTCGCGGTGCTCGCCGTGCCGGTCTCCGGCGGCAGCATGAGCCCGACCTACCTCGACGGCGACCGCGTCCTGCCCCACCCGTTCCTCGACCAGGACGACGTCGAGCGCGGGGACGTGGTCGAGACCCGGTTCGCCGAGGGCGGCCCGCTGGTGATCAAGCGCGTGATCGCCACGGCGGGCGACCGGGTGCGGATCGATCCAGGCCCGGTCGTGCGTGTACTGCCCGCGGGGGAAACCGAGTGGCACGTCGTCGCGACCGCCACCGACTGGGGTACCAAGCCGGTCGCCTGCTGCGATCGGGACGGCTGTGCGACCGTGGCCGCGGATGCCCTGGTGCCGAACGGGAAAATGTTCTTGCTCGGCGACAACCCCGGCGGGTCCGACGATTCCCGAACCCTCGGTTGGGCCGACCGCGACCTGGTCCGCGCGATTGTCTGGACCAGGGTCTGGCCGCTGGCGCGGTGAACCGGCAACGGTCGTGGCAACTGGTGAACCTTGCCGCCCGACCGCCACCCCCAGTACCGAATTCGAAATGGACATCTCCCCGCGAGAACGGTTCCACCGCGCTTACGGACGGGTCGCCAAGGCCGGTTTAGCCGCCACCTGCCTCGTCGCCGTCATCACCACCCCAGCCACCGCCACCGATAGCGCCGCCCCTACCGGTGGCTACGTGGTCGTCCTGCGCCCCACCGCGACCGCCGACTACGGCACCAGGGTCACCGCGCTGGCCACCCGCTTCGGCGCCGAGGTCGGACACCACTACACCAGCGCCCTGTCCGGATTCTCCGCCCGCCTCACCGCGACCGGCGCCAAGGCGCTCGCCGCCGACCCGTCGGTCGCCTACGTCGTGCCGGACAGCCCGGTCCAGGCCTACGGCGACCAACCCAACCCGCCGTCCTGGGGCCTGGACCGGGTCGACCAGCGCAAGCTCCCGCTCGACAAGCGCTACCGCTACGCGACCACCGCCTCGAACGTCACGGCCTTCGTCCTCGACACCGGTGTCCGCGCCACCCACGGCGACTTCGGCGGCCGGGTCCGCGGCGGCCGCGACTTCGTCGACAACGACGACAACCCCGACGACCTGCACGGCCACGGCACCTTCCTGGCCGGGGTCATCGGCGGCAAGGAGTACGGCCTGGCCAAGGCCGTCACGATCGTCCCGGTCCGGGTGCTCGACAAGAACGGCTCGGGCAGCGTTTCCGGTGTCATCGCGGGCATCGACTGGATCACCGCCAACGCGCACGGCCCGTCCGTGGTGAACATGAGCCTCGGCGGCCCGGCGAACCAGGCCCTCGACGACGCCGTGCGCGGCTCCATCGCCGCGGGCACGACCTACTCCGTCCCGGCCGGGTCCTCCGGTGGTCAAGCGGGCAACATCTCGCCCGCGCGGGTCACCGAGGCCATCACCTCGGCGAGCATCGATCAGTCCGACTGCGCCTACCGCAGTTCCAACTCCGGCCCCGCGGTCGACATCTACGCCCCCGGCGTCGGCATCGTCGGGCCGTGGAACACCGCCGACGACGCCAAGGCCACCTTGAGCGGCACGTCGTTGGCCGCCGCGCACACCAGCGGTGCCGCGGTGCTGCGGTTGGGGCAGCAGCCGACGCTCACGCCCGCGCAGGTGCAGGCGGCGCTCGTGCGGTCCGCGAGCACGGGTGTCTGCAAACTCCCCGCGAACACAGCGGATCGGATCCTCTACACCGGACCGTTCCGGCTTTGAGCCACCTGTCGGCACCGACGCCGCCGTCCGGGTGAGGGCCCTGGCGTGGCGGCGTCGGTGCCGGCACCATCCCCGCGGGCGGGTCCGGCCTGGGGGTCGTGTCGCGGGCGCGCCCACCGCGTTCACCCTGCTGCGTTCTACGGGACGAGTTCGTCCTGACCGAGAGGACCCACCGTGCCCCCAGGTGGCGGACGGCCCCGTGCCGCCGTTCCCCTCGCCATCGCCGCGTTGACCACCGTGGTCGGCGCCGCGCTCGGCACCACCCCGGCCGCCGCGGCCGCCGACCCCGAGCCGGACCGCCTGGCCCCGCGTCGGTCCACTCAGGAGGCTCCGGTGGAGCTGCCCGGCGCGGTGGCCCGCTTCTGGGCCGCCTACGCCGGACGCGGTGACGTCCGCAAGAGCGCCGCGATCGTCGACGCCCTGCTGCGCTCCGAAGGTTCCTCGGCCGACCCGGTCCGCCGCGCGGTGCGGGTGCTGGTCGCGCACGCCACCGGCGACCAGCGGCGCGCTTGGTGTGAGCGGCTGCTGCTGCTCGGCGCGCAGGTCCCGCCCCGGCACGCCGTGTTCGTCGCCGCCGCGCTCACCGCCTCCGACCGGGCGTTCGGCCTGGTCAAGCCCGCACCGGTGTCGACGGCACCCGCCGCCTACGCCGACAACGTGCCCGCCAGGATGGCCGACGGCGACACCGCCACCTTCTACTGGTCCGACGGCGCGCCCCGGCCGGGTGCCCAGTTCGTCCTCGACCTCGGCCGGGTCCGCCCGGTCGAGGAGGTCGCGGTCGCCATGGGCACCTCGGCGCGGCCGAAGGACTTCCTGCGCTCCGGGGTGCTGGAGGGCTCGGTCGACGGCGTCGACTGGGTCACCGTCCGGCAGTTGCCCGGTCGGGCCACCGTGACCGCCACCCTCGGGCCGGACCCGCGTGATGTTCGTTACCTGCGGCTGCGCGCGACGGCGGGTCAGCGGCACTGGCTGGCGGTGCGCGAGGTGTCGGTGCTGCCCGGCCCCACCGACGTCACCACCGACGGCGACCCCGGCACCGGCTACCGGGTCACCGGCGAGCCGCTGGTGGTCAACCTGGGCACCGCCCAGGCCGTCGACCGGGTCGTCGTGCTCGCCGACACCGGCACCCGGCCGGGCGCCCCGATCCAGGTCCGCGACCCCAGCGGCACCTGGCGCACCGTCGGCCGGATCGCGGGCCAGTACACCGACGTGGCCGCGCACGGGCTGGTCGGCGAGCAGGTGCGCGTGCGGTTCGGCCCCGACTCGACGGGGACCTCGGTTCGTGAGATCGTGGTCCGACCCGCGAGGTGAACGCTCGTTAATCGGCGCCGTCGAGCTTTCCCCGCCGCGGTGTCCGCGCGAACCGGAAATCTTCGCAAGACCGGCACCGGACGGCGCAAAACCTAGAATGCTGATCGATCAGGATGGCGCCCGTCACGTGGGACAACGCTCCCGACGCGTGGGACATCCACGATATTCTCCGGCGACCGACTTCTCCAGGTAGCAGGAGGTAACCGGGCATGTTCCGCAAGGTGCTCGTCGCCAACCGAGGCGAGATCGCCATCCGGGCGTTCCGAGCCGGGTATGAACTCGGCGCTGGGACTGTCGCGGTCTTCCCCTACGAGGACCGCAATTCCCCGCACCGGATGAAAGCCGATGAGGCCTACGAGATCGGCGAGCCCGGTCACCCCGTGCGCGCCTACTTGTCGGTCGAGGAGATCATCAAGGCCGCCAAGAAGGCCGGGGCCGACGCGATCTACCCCGGGTACGGCTTCCTGTCGGAGAACCCGGAGCTGGCCGGGGCGTGCGCGGAGGCGGGCATCACCTTCGTCGGCCCCAACGCCGACATCCTCGAGCTGACCGGCAACAAGGCCCGGGCCATCGCGGCGGCCAGGGAGGCAGGCCTGCCGGTGCTGCGCTCCACGGCGCCCTCCACCGACGTCGAGGCGCTGCTGGCCGCGGCGGAGGAGATCGGCTTCCCGATCTTCGTCAAGGCCGTCGCGGGCGGCGGCGGCCGCGGCATGCGCCGGGTCGAGGAGGCCAAGGCGCTGCGCGAGTCGCTGGAGGCGGCGATGCGCGAGGCCGAGTCCGCTTTCGGCGACGCCACGGTGTTCCTCGAGCAGGCCGTGCTCGACCCGCGCCACATCGAGGTGCAGATCCTCGCCGACGGCGCGGGCAACGTGATCCACCTCTACGAGCGCGACTGCTCGCTGCAGCGCCGCCACCAGAAGGTGATCGAGATCGCGCCCGCGCCCAACCTCGACCCCGAGCTGCGCGACCGGATCTGCGCCGACGCCGTGGCCTTCGCCAGGCACATCGGCTACCAGAACGCGGGCACCGTCGAGTTCCTGCTCGACACCCGCGGCAACCACGTCTTCATCGAGATGAACCCGCGCATCCAGGTCGAGCACACGGTCACCGAGGAGGTCACCGACGTCGACCTGGTGCAGTCGCAGCTGCGCATCGCCTCCGGCGAGACCCTGGCCGACCTCGGCCTCGGCCAGGACGACATCTACCTGCGCGGCGCCGCGCTGCAGTGCCGGATCACCACCGAGGACCCGGCCAAGGGGTTCCGCCCGGACACCGGCATGATCAGCGCCTACCGCTCCCCGGGCGGCAGCGGCATCCGCCTCGACGGCGGCACCGCGGCGGGCGCCGAGGTCAGCGCGCACTTCGACTCGATGCTGGTCAAGCTCACCTGCCGCGGCCGCGACTTCGCCGCCGCGGTGCGCAGGGCCAAGCGCGCGGTCGCCGAGTTCCGCATCCGCGGCGTGGCCTCCAACATCCCGTTCCTGCAGGCCGTGCTCGACGACCCGGACTTCGTCGCCGGGCGCGCCACCACCGCCTTCATCGAGCAGCGCCCGCACCTGCTCACCGCCCGCAGCTCCGCCGACCGCGGCACCCGGCTGCTGACCTACCTCGCCGACGTCACGGTCAACAAGCCGCACGGGCCCCGCCCCAAGGTGATCGATCCGCGGGAGAAGCTGCCCGAGGTCGACCTCGCCGCCGAGCCTGCCGCGGGCACCAAGCAGAAGCTGGTCGAGCTCGGCCCGGAGGGCTTCGCCCGCTGGATGCGCGAGAACAAGCGGGTCGGGGTCACCGACACCACCTTCCGCGACGCGCACCAGTCGCTGCTGGCCACCCGGGTCCGCACCAAGGACCTGCTGGCGGTCGCCCCGCACGTGGCGCGCAGCACCCCGGAGCTGTTCTCGGTGGAGTGCTGGGGCGGCGCGACCTACGACGTGGCGCTGCGCTTCCTCGCCGAGGACCCGTGGGAGCGGCTGGCCGCCCTGCGCGAGGCGGTACCCAACATCTGCCTGCAGATGCTGCTGCGCGGGCGCAACACCGTGGGCTACACCCCGTACCCCACCGAGGTGACCGACGCGTTCGTCCGCGAGGCCACCGACACCGGCATCGACATCTTCCGCATCTTCGACGCCCTCAACGACGTCGAGCAGATGCGCCCGGCCATCGAGGCGGTCCGGGAGACCGGGACCGCGATCGCCGAGGTCGCCCTCTGCTACACCGCCGACCTGTCGAACCCGGCCGAGCAGCTCTACACCCTGGACTACTACCTCAAGCTGGCCGAGCAGATCGTCGGCGCGGGCGCGCACGTGCTGGCCGTCAAGGACATGGCGGGCCTGCTGCGCCCGCCTGCCGCGGCCAGGCTGATCACCGCGCTGCGCAAGGAGTTCGACCTCCCGGTGCACCTGCACACCCACGACACCGCTGGCGGGCAGCTGGCGACCTACCTGGCCGCCATCCAGTCCGGTGTGGACGCCGTGGACGGTGCCGTCGCGTCCATGTCGGGCACCACCTCGCAGCCCTCGCTCTCGGCGATCGTGGCCGCCACCGACCACAGCGACCGGGAGACCGGGCTGTCGCTGCAGGCGGTGTCGGACCTGGAGCCGTACTGGGAGACCGTGCGCCGGGTGTACGCGCCGTTCGAGGCGGGCCTGCCCGCGCCGACCGGCCGCGTCTACCTGCACGAGATCCCCGGTGGCCAGCTGTCGAACCTGCGCACCCAGGCCGTCGCGCTGGGCCTGGGCGACCGGTTCGAGGACATCGAGACCATGTACGCCGCCGCGGACCGGATGCTGGGCCGCCTGGTGAAGGTCACCCCGTCGTCCAAGGTGGTCGGCGACCTCGCGCTGCACCTGGTCGGGGCGGGCGTCGACCCGAAGGACTTCGAGGCCGACCCCGGCCGCTTCGACATCCCCGACTCGGTCATCGGCTTCCTGCACGGCGAGCTGGGCGACCCGGCGGGCGGCTGGCCGGAACCGTTCCGCAGCAAGGCGCTCAAGGGCCGCCCGGCCCCCAAGGGCATCGCCGAGCTCACCGAGGCCGACCGCGCCGGGCTGGCCGAGGACCGCCGCGGCACCCTCAACCGGCTGCTGTTCCCCGGCCCGACCAAGGAGTTCCTGGCCCACCGCGACCAGTACGGCGACACCAGCGTGCTGGCCAGCAAGGACTTCTTCTACGGGCTGGAGCAGGGCAAGGAGTACGCGGTGCACCTCGACCGCGGCGTCACCCTGCTGCTGGAGCTCGAGGCGGTCGCCGAGGCCGACGAGCGCGGCATGCGCACCGTGCTGGCCACCCTCAACGGGCAGCTGCGGCCGATCCAGGTCCGCGACCGCTCGGTGGCCTCCGACCTGCCCGCCGCCGAGAAGGCCGACCGGTCCAACGCCAACCACGTCGCCGCCCCGTTCGCGGGCGTGGTCACCCTCGCGGTGGCCGAGGGCGACGCGGTCGAGGCGGGCGCCACCGTCGCCACCATCGAGGCGATGAAGATGGAGGCGGCGATCACCGCCCCCAAGGCGGGCACCGTCGGCCGCCTCGCGATCGGCTCGGTGCAGCAGGTCGAGGGCGGCGACCTGCTGGTCGTGCTCGCCTAGCGGGAAACTGCCGGTTCGCACCCCACCGCCCCCGCGATGACCGCGGGGGCGGTGGCGTGCGCGGTGTCCGGAAAACTACGTACACGCGGGGTGATGTACCTCCCAGTGCTCGGCGTCGCCGCAGGACAGCGCCGGTGCCAGGGGGGTCGGGCGGTCGGGGTGGTGGAGTGGATCTCGGGTGCGGAGTAGACATCCCGGTGTCGGGTGCGGTGGTGCGGGTCGCCCGCTCCCAGCCCGTTGACGGCACATGGGGGTGGGCTGCGGCGTCGGGCGGCCCGCCTGGTGATCGGCTTAGGGTGGCTTGGTGGCCACTGGGGACGAGCTGACCGCGGCGCGGCGCGTTCCGGTCTCGACATTCGTCGGCCGGGACCGCGACCTGCGCGCGCTCGCCGAGCGCGTGCGCGGCACCAGGGTGCTCACCGTGCACGGCCCGGGTGGGGTCGGCAAGACCGCGCTGGTGCAGCGGATGGTCCTCGGGTATCCGGTGCCGGTCCACTTCGCCGACCTGACCCAGGTCTCGGACCCGCGGCTGCTGGCGACCGTGCTCGCCGACTCGATCGGGGTGCGCGACCACTCGGCCCGCCCGCCGCTGACCGCGCTGCTGGAGCACTTCGGCGCGCACGCGGCCCTGCTGGTGCTGGACAACTGCGAGCACCTCGCCGCCGACGTGGCCGACCTGGCCGCGGCGCTGCTTGCCGGTGCGCCCGCGCTGCGGGTGGTGGCCACCAGCCGGATCGCACCGCTGCACGTTCCGGGGGAGCGGCTCTACCGGGTGGAACCGCTGGCCCTGCCCGCGGTCGGCGCGAGCCTGGCCGAGGTGCTGGCGACCGACTCGGTGCGGCTGCTGGTCGACCGGGCGTGCGAGGCGACCCCGGACTTCGCCGTCACCGAGTCGAACCTGGCTGACGTGGTGCACCTGGTGCGGCGGCTCGACGGACTGCCGTTGGCGATAGCGCTGGCCGCTGCCCGGCTGCGCACGTTGACGGTCACCCAGCTGACACTGCGCTTGGAGCGCGCGTTCTCGGTCCTGGCTTCCCGGCGGCGCGACCTCGCCCCGCAGCACCGCGCGCTCACCGGCGTGCTCGACTGGACCCACCAGCTCTGCGACGAGGCCGAGCGGCTCGCCTGGGACCGGCTGTCGGTGTTCGAGGCGGGCTTCGACCTCGACGCCGCCGAGGCGGTCTGCGCCGACGGCACCGCGATCACCCGGGACCGGGTGCTCGACCTGGTCGACGGCCTGATCCAGAAGTCCGTCCTCGACGTGTGCGGCGACGGCGGGGTCGCCAGGTACCGGATGCTGGAGACCACCCGCCAGTACGCCGCCGACCGCCTCGCCGAACGCGGCGAGACCGCGGCCGTGCGCGACCGCCACCTGCGGTATTACCACGACTTCGCCACCACAGCGGCCCGCGAGTGGTTCGCGCCGGGGGAGCAGGAGTTGAGCTGGGTCACCCGCGCGGTCGCCGAGTTCGCCAACCTGCGCGCCGCGATGCAGTACGCGAGCGACACCGGCGGCGAGACCGCGGTGGTCGGCCTCGGGATCGCGGCAGGACTGGCTGGCCTGCGCGTGTGGTTCTTCCGGGGCACCATCCGCGAGGGCTACCACTGGCTCAACCAACTCCTGGCCGCCCAACCACCGTCCTCACCGCTGCCGCCCCGCGTCGAAGCCGCCGTCAACGCCTGCTGGATCGCCGTCTGCATGGGGGACAAGGCCCGCGCCGACGCCGCGCTCACCCGCTGCCAAGCCCTCGCCCCACGCGACCCGGCCACCGCCTTCGCCGAAGGCACCCACCGGCTCGTGATCGCCGGGGACGCCGCGGCCATCCACCAGCTCGCCCGCGCCCGCGCCGAACTCGCCGCCGCGGGCCGCACGGGCGCCGCCCACATGGCGGGCCTGTTCTGGGGCATGGCGGCCGCTTTCCTCGGTTCCGCCGCCGAAGCCCGCGCCGCCAGCACCGAGATCCACACCGAAGCCCTCACCCACACCGCGGCCTGGGCCACCACCTGGACCCGCTGGGTGCAAGCGCTGACCGAACTCCGACACGGCTCACCCACCCGCGCGGTCACCCTGTTCCGGCAGTCCCTGGCCGAACAGCGCTCCTGGGACGAGCGCTGGGGCGCGGTGTGGAGCGTGCACGGCATCGCCTGGTCGCTGGCCGCGTCCGGTCAGCACGCACTGGCCACCCGAGTGCTCGGGGTCAGCCACACCCTCCGGGCGGCCACCGGCGTCCGGATCATCGGCATGATCCCCTTCGGCGAAGTCCACGCCGAAGTGGAACGCCTCTGCCTGCGCGCCTTGGGCTCCACCCAGTACCGAACCGCGTTCGAAGCAGGCGCCGCGATGACCCCGGCAGCGGGCCAGTCCCTCGCCCTCGGCGAATCGTCCGGTGTGGACGACCCCTGGCTGGAGGTGACCGCCCGCGAACGGGAGGTGGCCGAACTCGCGGCGCAGGGCCTGAGCAACCGAGAGGTAGCCGACCTCCTGAGCATCGGCGTCCGCACAGTGGAAACCCACGTCCGCCGCCTGCTACCCAAACTCGGCCTGCGCCGCCGCGCCCAACTCGCCAGCTGGGTAGCCGACCACCGATTACCCGGCGCCTAGGCCGGGAAGGTCAGCCTGGCCATGAGGGGTTGGAGGTCACCACGGTCAGGCGTTGGGTGGCTCGGGTCAGGGCCACGTAGAGGGTGCGGGGGCCGGTGGAGGACTCGCGGACCAGTTCGTCCGGTTCGACCAGGACCACCGCGTCGTACTCCAGGCCCTTGGACTCCAGGCCGTCGACCACCCGCAGGCGGGGTTCGCCCGCCGCCTCCGCGCTCGCGCGGAAGGACTCCACTCGGCTGGTCGCGGTGATGACGCCGACTGTTCCGTCCACTGTGGACAACAGGGTGCCCGCTTCCTCGAACGCCGCGTCCACCAGGTCCTGGGTCACCCTGATCACCGGGTCGACCCCGGTCGAGCGCACCGCGTGCGGCAGCTGGTCCGGGGTGGCCACGTCCCTGACCACCTTGCCTGCCAGGTCGAAGATCTCGGCCGAGTTCCGGTAGTTGGTGCGCAGCCCGAACCGGCGCCGCTGGGTGCGGGGGCCGCCGAACGCGGCGTCCATCGCCTGGCGGGCCTCGGCCGGGTCCGGCCACGAGCTCTGCACCGGGTCGCCGACCACGGTCCAGCTCGCATACTTGCCGCGCCGACCGACCATGCGCCACTGCATGGGGGACAGGTCCTGCGCCTCGTCGATGACGATGTGGGAGTACTCGTCGTAGTCCTGGCGGCGGCCGCTGGCGACCGAGACCGGGGCGAACGGGTCGACCTCGGCGCGGCGGCGGCGCTTGGGCGGTTTGCCGAGCATGACCCGCAGTTCGTCGAGCAGCGCGATGTCGGCGACCGACCAACCGGTGCCCGCGGCCCACGAGTCGGCGACCAGGTCGACCTCCGCGCGGGTCAGCACCCGGCCCGCCGCGCGGGCCAACTGCCTGCGGTCGGCCAGCGTGCGCAGCACGTCGGCGGGGGTGACCAACTGCCACCACACCACCACGAACCGGTGGAAGTCGATGCGCTCGCCCAGTTCGGCGATCAGGTCGGCGCGCTTGACCGGGAAGTCCTCGTAGGAGTCCGCCTTGCGCCACAGCGCTTCCAGCAACGCCTCCGCCGCGTCTACCCGCGACTGGTTGGGCAGCCGACGCCCGTTGTGCACCGCGGCGCGGACCGTGGCCAGCTCGCGCGCCTCCAGCTTCAGCACCTCGCCGCGGTAGACGATCCGCAGCTCGGTGGGGGCGTCGTGCGGCGCCTCGCGGATCGCGCGCTTGAGCACGCGGCGCATCCGCAGCGAACCCTTGACCGCCGCGACCGGCGCCGGGTCCACCTTGGTCGCGGCGGCGCCGTCGAGCAGATCCGAAAGGGACCGCAGTTCCACGTTGTCCTCGCCCATCGAGGGCAGGACCCGGGAGATGTAGGAGGTGAACGCGGGGGAGGGGCCGACGACCAGGACACCGGTGCCGCCCATGCGCCGCCGGTCGCGGTAGAGCAGGTACGCCACCCGGTGCAGCGCGACGGCCGTCTTGCCGGTGCCCGGCCCGCCGGTGATCTCGGTGACGCCGCGCCACGGCGCGCGGATCGCCTCGTCCTGCTCCTTCTGGATCGTGGCCACGATGTCGCGCATGTTCTCGCCGCGCGCCCTGGTCAGGCTCGCCATCAGCGCGCCCTCGCCGACCACCGGCATCGACTCCTGCCTGCTCTCCGGCATCAGCAGGTCGTCGTCGATGTCGACCACGGACTGTCCGGTCGAGCGGATCACCCGCCGCCGGATCACCTCCATCGGCATCTCCGCCGTCGCCTGGTAGAACGGCGCCGCCGCGGGGGCGCGCCAGTCGGTCACCAGGTTCTCGAAGTCCCCGTCGCGCACCCCGAGCCGGCCCACGTACTGGGTCTCGCCGTCGGTGCTGTCCAACCTGCCGAACACCAGGCCCTCGTGCTCGGCGTCGAGCGTGCGCAGGATCTGCGTGGCGTGGCGGACCATCACGTCCCGCTCGAACAGCATCGCGGCCTGCTCGAACACGGCCTCGTTGCGCGCACCGTGGGCGAGTTCGTCGCCCCGGACGCGCATGGCCTCCGCTTCGTCGCGCATCTCGGCGACACGGGCGTAGACGATGTCGACGTGCTTCTGCTCGACCGCGATCTCGGCCTCTCTCACAGAGGTTTCCGACACGCAGCGCTCCCGGGGTGTTCTTCGGACGGAAGAGTGAGATTACGCGTTCGCGCCTGCACGTGAATCGGTCGCCGGGTGGATGTGCTCCGCCTCACCCACCCACCGTCCCCCCTGCCCGCCTACCCCCCGCTCGCACCCGGCACCATTGGACCGGTGACCAGGATCGTGGCGGGCGCCGCGGGCGGGCGCAGGCTGGCCGTCCCGCCCAAGGGGACCCGCCCCACCGCCGACCGCGTCCGGGAGGCCCTCTTCAGCGCGCTGGAAGCCGCCGTCGACCTCGACGGGGCCCGCGTGCTCGACCTCTACGCGGGGTCCGGCGCGCTCGGCTTCGAGGCGCTCTCGCGCGGAGCCGCCCTGGTCACCCTGGTCGAGCAGGACCGCGCGGCCGTCGAGGTCCTGCGGCGCAACGCCGCCACGGTGGCCATGCCCGGGGTCGACATCCGCGCCTCGCGGGTCGACCGCGTCCTGGCCGCCGCCCCCACCGCGCCCTACGACCTCGTGTTCGCCGACCCGCCCTACGCCCTCGACGACGCCGAGTTGGCCGCCGCGCTGACAGCGCTCACCGCGGGCTGGCTCGGACCGGAGGCCACAGTGGTGGTGGAACGGTCCACCCGCTCAGGTGACCCGCACTGGCCACCGGCACTGGTCGGCACCCGCTCCCGCCGCTACGGCGAGACCACCCTGCACTGGGCGGTCCACTCGGGCCACCGCGCCGGGTGAGCGCCGCGACAGCGACCGCCGGGGGCGTTGTCCTGCTGCTACGGTCCGGATCATGACGCGCGCGGTCTGCCCGGGTTCTTACGACCCGCCAACCAACGGTCACCTGGACATCATCGAGCGGGCCGCCGCCCTGTTCGACGAGGTCGTGGTCGCCGTCATGATCAACAAGACCAAGCGCGGGCTGTTCACCGTCGACGAGCGGCTGGCCCTGCTGGCCGAGACCGCCGCGCACCTGCCCAACGTGCGGGTCGACTCTTGGCACGGGCTGCTGGTCGACTACTGCGCCCAGCACGACGTCCAGGCGATCGTCAAGGGCCTGCGCGCGGTCAGCGACTTCGACTACGAGCTGCAGATGGCCCAGATGAACCAGGGCCTCACCGGCGTCGAGACCATGTTCATGCCGACCAAGCCGCTCAACAGCTTCCTGTCCAGCTCCCTGGTCAAGGAGGTCGCCACCTACGGCGGCGACGTGGCGCACCTGCTGCCGCCCACCGTGCACAAGCGACTGCTGGCCCGCCTCGCCGAAAACCAGGGCGCCTGACTACAACGGAAGCTTCATCCCTATGTGGCTGGCGACGAAACCGAGGCGTTCGTAGAAGCGGTGCGCGTCCTTGCGGGAGACGTCGGTGGTGAGCTGCACGAGGATCGCGCCGCGCTCCTTGGCCGCGTCCACCGCCCACTCGATCAGCGCCTGTCCGAGCCCGCTGCCCCGTTGCGCTGAGTGAACGCGCACCCCCTCGATCGTGGCGCGAGTGGCCCCCACCCGGGAAAGCCCCGGGGTGAACGTCAGCTGCAGCGTGCCCACCACCTCGCCGTCGAGCTCGGCCACCACCAGCACCTGCCGCTGGTCCGCCGCGATCTCGACGAACGCCTCGTCGTAGCGGGGATCCCCGGGCTGTTCGCGCGCCGCGCCCAACGGGTCGTCGGCCAGCATGGCCACGATCGCGGGGACGTCGGCTGCGGTCGCGGGGCGGATCAGCACGTTCACAGCCTGCCACAGTCCGGTTCACGCCACCGACAGACACAGCTCACCTGATCGGGTTACGTTCGGTGAATGAGCAACTTCGCTGCGCGATCCGCAAAGGCCCTGCTCGCCCTCGTCCTCGCGACCCTCGGGGTGTTCGGCGTCGCGTCCGCCCCCGCCGCGTCCGCCGCCACAGCCGCCCAGCCCGCGTGCGGCAACACGTCCTCTTACACCCGCGTGGCCCTGTCCAGCCTGCCGTCGCAGGCCACCGACACCTACCGCCTCATCCGCTCCGGCGGCCCGTTCCCGTACCCGCAGGACGGCACCGTCTTCCAGAACCGGGAGCGGATCCTGCCCAACTGCGCGACCGGCTACTACCACGAGTACACCGTCAAGACCCCCGGCTCCTCGACCCGCGGCGCCCGGCGCATCGTCACCGGCAACGGCGGCGAGTACTTCTACACCGCCGACCACTACGCCTCCTTCCGGCTGATCACCTCCTAGGGGTGGCAGGCCGCCGGGACACGCCCGGCGGCCACGTCCCCCGAGGGTCGTCGTCGAGCGGGCAGAATCCCCGCACGGGGGCCTGTCGTGCCCGGACGGCGACCGGCGGAGGAGGAGTCGTGTACAAGGTCTTCGAGGCCATCGATGAACTGGTCACCATCGTGGAGGAGGCCAGGGGCCTGCCGATGACCTCCGGCTGCGTGGTGCCCCGCGGCGACGTCCTCGAACTGCTCGACGAGATCCGCGACGCGCTGCCCGCGGAGGTCGACGACGCCCAGGACGTGCTCGACCGCAAGGACGAGATCGTCGGCGGCGCCGAGCACCAGGCCGAGCAGGCGCTGAGCAAGGCCACCATGGAGGCCGAGAACGCCGTCGCCCAGGCCCGCGCCCAGGCCGAGGCGCTCATCGCCGAGGCCACCGCGCACGCCGACCGGATGGTCGCCGACGCCCGCGACGAGGCCGACCGCGCCGTCGCCGCGGGCCGCGCCGAGTACGAGAGCCTGGTCGGCCGCTCGCAGGCCGAGGCGGACCGGATGCTGCAGGCGGGCCGCGAGTCCTACGAGCGCGCCGTCGAGGAGGGCCGCTTCGAGCAGGGCAGGCTCGTCTCGCAGACCGAGGTCGTGCAGGCCGCGCACGCCGAGTCGGCCAGGGTGCTCGACGCCACCGCCGAGGAGGCCGCCCGCCAGCGCGCCGAGTGCGACGCCTACGTCGACGGCAAGCTCGCCGAGTTCGAGGACCTGCTCACCCACACGCTGCGCACCGTCGGCAAGGGCCGCTCGCACCTGCGCGGCCCGATGAGCATGTCCGCCGCGGTGCCCTACGACTACGACGGCGGCTGATTTCCGGCGGGACACCGCCATCGCGTACCCTGTTGGGGCTGTGCGCGAGCGCAGCCGACGACCGCTTCCCCCGTGCCGAAGGTGCTGACCAGAACCGCCATGTCCGCGAACCGCAAGGGCTCCGCCCGCCCGGTGGCCACCAGCCCGTGGGTCATCGATACCCGCGAACTGGGCAGGCGACCCGGGTCGAGCCGTCCGGTGCGCCGCACCGCGACCGCGACCTACGTCCTCGGCCTCGAGGGCGTCATCGGGGTACCGGTCGGCGCCGAGGTCGAGCTGGACGTGCTGCTGGAGTCGGTCGTCGAGGGCGTCCTGGTCACCGGGACCGCGTCGGGGCCGCTGGCCGGGGAGTGCTCGCGCTGCCTGGACCCGCTGACCGACGAGGTCACCGTGCACGTCACCGAGCTGTTCGCCTACCCGGCCAGCGCGACCGACGAGACCACCGACGAAGACGAGGTCAGCAGGCTCGTCGACGACCTGATCGACCTGGAACCGGTGGTGCGCGACGCGGTCGTGCTCGCCGTCCCGCACGTCCCGCTGTGCGCCGACGACTGCCCTGGGCTCTGCCCGGGGTGCGGCGGCAAGTGGGCCGATCTCGGCCCCGATCACCGGCATGAGACCATTGACCCTCGGTGGGCCGCGCTGCAAGGGCGGTTCCAACAGGATCAGGGGCAGTAGTACCCGGCCCCACCCAGCAGATCCCGCTCAACGCACTTGTCAGAGGAGAGTCAGTCGTGGCCGTCCCCAAGCGGAAGATGTCGCGTTCGAACACCCGGGCGCGCCGCTCGCAGTGGAAGACCACTGCGGTGTCCCTGGTGAACTGCTCGAACAAGGCGTGCCGCGCCCTCAAGCCGCAGCACATCGCCTGCCCGACCTGTGGCCAGTACGACGGTCGCCAGGTCACGCAGCCCGCGTAGCCCCGGCGGAAGCAGAACCACGGCATGGGGGGTAAAGCGTCCCGGGGTCCGCGAGCGGACCCGGAAACGCTGCTCGACGCGCTCGGCGTCCGCTTGGACGCCGAGCTGCTCGTGCTCGCCTTGACCCACCGCTCGTACGCGTACGAGAACGGTGGGCTGCCGCCCAACGAGCGGCTGGAGTTCCTCGGCGACGCCGTGCTCGGACTCGTGGTCACCGACCACCTCTACCGCACCCACCCCGATCTGCCCGAGGGGCAGTTGGCCAAGCTGCGCGCCAGCGTGGTCAACATGCACGCGCTCGCGGGCGTGGCCAGGGGGATGGGTGAGGGCGGCCTCGGTTCGCACCTGCTGTTGGGCAAGGGCGAAGAGCTGACCGGCGGCCGCGACAAGGCCAGCATCCTCGCCGACGGCATGGAGGCGGTCATCGGCGCCGTCTACCTGCAGCACGGCATCGAGGTCGCGCGGGAGGTCGTGCACCGGCACTTCGACCCGCTGCTGACCGCGGCACCGCTGCGCGGGGCGGGCCTGGACTGGAAGACCAGCCTGCAGGAGCTCACCGCCTCGGCCGGGCTCGGCGTGCCCGAGTACCGCGTCCGCGAGGAGGGCCCCGACCACCGCAAGGAGTTCACCGCCATCGTCGTGGTCAACGGCCAGGGCTACGGCAACGGCGACGGGCGCACCAAGAAGGAAGCCGAGCAGAAGGCCGCCGAGGCCGCCTGGCGCGAGCTCTCGGAGAAGACCACCGGCGACGCGGCCGACGGCGACGGTGCCTGAGCTCCCTGAGGTGGAGGTCGTCCGGCGCGGCCTGCAGGACCACGTGGCCGGTCGGGTGGTGTCCCGGGTGGAGGTCTTCCACCCGCGCGCCATCCGACGCCACCTGCCCGGCATGGTCGACTTCGCCGGGCGCATCGCGGGTCGCGAACTCGTCGCCGCCCGGCGCCGGGGCAAGTACCTGTGGGTGGACCTGAGCTCGGGTGAGGCCGTGCTGGCGCACCTGGGGATGAGCGGCCAGATGCTGGTCCAACCCCCCGGTGCCCCCGACGAGAAGCACCTGCGCGTCCGCCTCTCCTTCGCCGATGACGGCCCGGAACTGCGCTTCGTCGACCAGCGGACCTTCGGCGGCCTCTCGGTGGAACAGGTCGTCGAGGTCGACGGCGTGCCGCTGCCCGCCCCGGTCGCCCACATCGCCCGCGACCCCATGGACCCGGCCTTCGACCGCGCCGCCGCCGTCGCGGCCCTGCGCCGCCGCCGCACCGAGGTCAAGCGGGCCCTGCTGGACCAGACCGTGGTCTCCGGCGTGGGCAACATCTACGCCGACGAAGCCCTCTGGCTCACCCGCCTGCACTGGTCCCGCCCGGTCGACGGCCTGTCGGCCCGCAAGACCGGCGAGCTGGTCGACGCGGCCACCTCGGTGATGAACGCGGCCCTCGCGGCGGGCGGGACGTCCTTCGACGCGTTGTACGTGAACATCAACGGCCAGTCGGGCTACTTCGACCGGTCGCTGCACGCCTATGGGCAAGAGGGCTTGCCTTGTGAGCGCTGCGGACGCGCGATCGTCCGCGAACCCTTCATGAACCGTTCCTCCTTCTCCTGCCCCCGCTGTCAGCCGCGCCCCGCGTAGCTCCGGGATTTCTTGGCACCTCGCGACCAAGGGGGTGTGGCTTGCGCGGTAGTGCGCAATGCGTAATAGTGTCCACAGTGCGATAGCGGGAGGTGCGCGTGGATACCAGCCAGCTGCTCAAGGGAGTGCTGGACCTCGCCGTGCTCGCCGTTCTGCGGGACGAGGACGGGTACGGGTACGACGTGTTGCGGCGGCTTCGGGGTGGGGGGATGGAGGAGGTCGGGGACGCCTCCGTGTACGGGACCCTGCGGCGGCTGTACCGGGCCGGGCTGTTGACCTCCTACGTGGTCCCCAGCGACGAGGGGCCGCACCGCAAGTACTACGGGGTCAACGACGCCGGGCGGGAGCGGTTGGTCGAGTCGGAGCGCGCCTGGCGCGCGTTCGCCGAGGCGATGGACGGGATTTTGGCGAAGGGGGCCGCGGCGTGAGCGCGCAGACGAAGGCAGATCCGGGACTGGCCGAGTACCTCGGTCGGGTGCGGGCCGCGCTGGCGGACCTGCCCGCCGACGAGCTCGCCGAGGTGATGGAGGACGTCGAGCCGCACGTCACCGAGGTGTTCGCCGAGACGGGTGACCTCGAGGGCGTGGTCGGCCGGTTGGGGACGCCGGAGGCGTACGCGGCCGAGCTGCGGGCCGCGGGCGGGTACCCGCCGCCGGGGCCGACCGGGGGGAAGGCGCTGTGGTCGGCCAGGTACGTCCTGCTCATCACCGTGGTGTCGCTGGTCGTCGCGTTCGCCACCGGGCTGATGTCCTTGACCGGCAGCGACGACAAGTTCGCGGTGCTGGGGCTGTGCGCGGTCTTCGCGATCCCCGCGCTGATGCTGCTGTTCACCGACCGGGTCCGCCCGACCGACGTCGAAGCCCTCGGCTCGTACCGGTTCGCCCGCCGCGGGGCGCTCGCGGTGGCCAACCGGCTGCCGCACCGCGCGGTGGCGTACCTGCGTTCGCTGCGCCCCGCGTGGTGGCTGCTGCGGGTGCTGCTGGTGGTGGTCACCGTCATGGCGGACCGGGAGGAGTCCGCGCTCGTGGTGCTCGCGGTCGTCGTGCTGGTGTCCTGGGCGGGGCCGCGCTCCCGCGAAGACCGGCGGCTGCTGCCGGTTGTCGTGGTGGCGAACACCTTCCTCGCGGGCGTGGCGATCGCGCTGCTGGCACTGGGCATCGACTCGAGCACGCGGGACGGGGAGTACTACCCGTACAGCCCGAACGGCTTGTACTACAACGGTTCTTACGTCAGCAACCTCTACGCGGTGGACGAGGACGGCAACGCGATCCCGCAGTTCTACCTCTACGACGAGGACGGGAACCCGCTGAAGCTCTACGGCACCCGCTGCGAAGCCGACGTCAACGGTCAGGACTACGACAACAGGTTCCCGTTGCCGCACGTCGAGTACCGGGGCCGCGCCTGCGTCCAGGCGTCCGGCCTGCCGTTCGTCCCGCTGCCACCGGGGGCGACCGACCGCACGCCCGCCAAGCCCACGCGGCCGACCTCGCCCGGCGCGCCGACGTCGACGGCACCGACAACCGCGCCGACCACCACGGCGGCGACACCTTCGGTGACCCCGACGACGTCCGCGCCGACGACGACGCCGGGCTCATAGCGTCAAGATGCCGTCAAGGTTCGGCAGGGCGTGACGAGGTCCGGCCGCGGGGGTGCAAGCTTGTCCTGCGGCCGGACCGCCTGCGTGGTGCGAGGATGCACGGGACCGCCCTGATCTGGAGCTGCCGTGACCACCGTGCTCGTTGTCGACGACGAACCCCAGATCGTCCGCGCGCTGCGCATCAACCTGACCGCCCGCGGCTACGACGTCCGCACCGCCCACGACGGCGCGGCAGCCTTGCGCGCGGCAGCGGAAAGCAAGCCGGATGTCGTCGTGCTCGACCTAGGCCTGCCGGACATCGACGGTGCTGAAGTCATTGAGGGCCTAAGAGGCTGGAGCACGGTGCCCATCATCGTTCTCTCCGCGCGCGGCGACTCCACCGACAAGGTCAAGGCATTGGACGCGGGCGCGGATGACTACGTCACCAAGCCCTTCGGCATGGACGAACTCCTCGCCCGCCTACGCGCCGCCGTGCGCAGAGGAACCACTGCCGCCACAACGGAAGAGGCCGTGGTGGAGACGAGTTCCTTCACCGTTGACCTAGTGGCGAAGAAGGTCCACCGCGACGGCGGCGAGGTGCACCTGACCCCGACCGAATGGGGCATCCTCGAAGTGTTGGCGCGCAATAGAGGCCGGTTGGTGTCGCAGAAGCAGTTGCTGCAAGAGGTCTGGGGACCCGCCTACGCCAACGAAACCCACTACCTGCGGGTGTACGTGGCCCAGCTGCGCCGAAAGCTCGAACCGGAGCCGTCCCGCCCACGCCACCTGATCACGGAGGCGGGAATGGGCTACCGGTTCGAACTCTCTCACCAACCAAACTCGCCTTACCAACCGAACTCGTCTTACCAACCGAACATCTGAGTCCAGTAGTACCCGCTCTGCACGAACCCCAGCCCCATGGTCTTGAGGCCGCAGTTGAGGATGTTGGCGCGGTGCCCGGCGGAGTTCATCCACGCGGTCATCACCTGGGCCGAGGTGCGCTGGCCCTTGGCGATGTTCTCCGCGCCGGGGCTGTTGTAGCCCGCGGCCTTCGCCCGGTCGACGAACGAGCGGCCGTCGAGGCTGGTGTGCGAGAAGTAGTTCTGCGCCGACATGTCCGCGCTGTGCGCCTGCGCGGCCTGGTTGAGCCGCGAGTCCAGGGTCACCGGCGCGCAGCCGGCCTTCGCCCGCTCCTCGTTGGTGATCGCCAGGACCTGCCCGGCCACCGACGAGTCCACCGGCGGCGGCTTCGTGGTGGTCGTGGTCGGCTTCGGCGTCGTGGTGGTCGGCTTGACCGCGGTGGTGGTCGTGGTGACCGGGACCGTGGTCGTGGTGGTCGTCGTGGTCGGGGTCGTGCTCGCCGAGGACGGGGTGGTCGGGGTGCTGGTCGGGGCGGCCGCGGTGGAGCCCGCGGTGGCCCCGTCGACCATGGTCATCTCACGGTCGAGGGACGCCTGATCGGGTGTACCAATCGTGCCGTCACCCACGCTGGGTGCCGTGAGCACCGTGGTGATTCCCGCCGTCCCCGCCCCGATCGCCAGGGCGACGAGCACGGCGGACAGCACACCGATCCGGCGACCGCCTGGGCGGCGTCGTCGTGTCACGGTTTGGCAACGTACCACTAAAGGGTGATAACGCCACCCTCGGTCACTCGTTGTATCGAGATTTACGTGGTGGTCGTCGTCGTGGGCGGCACCGTCGTGGTGGTGGTCGTGGTTGTGGTCGTCGGGTCCGACGTCGGCGGCACCGTGGTCGGGCTGTTGGGCGGCCGGACCGTGGTGGTCGTCGTGGTCGGCCGGTTCGGCCGCTTGGTGGTGGTCGTCGTGGTCGTCGGCTCCGCCTCGGTGGTCGTCGTGGTGGTCGACTCCGTGGTGGTCGGGTCCGTCGTCGTCGTGACGTCCGTGGTCGTGGCGTCGGACGTCGTCGTGGTGGTGGTCGTGGTGGTCGTCTGGTTGACCGTGACCTCGGTACCGGGGGACTGGGCGTCCTCACCGTCCCCGGCGGCGAACGCGGCCACGGCGGCGAACACGGTCGCGCTCACGACTCCGGCCACGCCGAGCACGACGTAGGGGGAGCGGCGCGGCCCGGGACGGTCGTCGGTGTCGTCCTCGAAGTCGTCGAAATCGTGGTCGGCTGGCTCGGACATGCGGGTCCTACCTCCCTGACCCGTCGGCAAGGCGGGCCACGGCGCGGCAAGCTATCACCCGCCCGGGGGGCCGGTGCGGCCGGCCACGCCGATCGACCGCCCGCGACAGCTGTTCACCCACCGTTCGGTCGCCGAACGACCGCTGTCCGTTGCCGATGACTTGTCTGTACAGGAGCCTACCGCCGTACTCGCCGGACCCCAGTCCTTGGAGGAACCCTTGCGGCGAAACCGACTCCCCGCCCTGCTCGCGTCCCTGGCCGTCGCGACCGGGGCGCTGCTGGTCCCCGCGCTCACCGCCCCGGCGGCCCACGCGGCGGCCAAGACGCCAAAAGTCCTGGTCATCGGCATCGACGGGCTGCTGTTCGACCGGATCGCCCCGGCCGACGCCCCCACCCTCGACAGCCTGATCGCCACCGGGTCGTCGAGCAAGACGGTGCTCTACGACAACCCTTTCGCGCCCACCCTGTCCGGCCCCGGCTGGGCCACCCTGGCCACCGGAACTTGGCCAGACAAGCACCGCGTGCTCAGCAACAGCTGGGGGAGCTCGACCAACCTGGCGACCTACCCGGACTTCCTGACCCGGATCGAGTCGGCCCGCCCGGCGCTGTCCACCTTCGCGGCGGCCACCTGGGACCCGCTGGTCAACGACTCGGCGGGCAAGGCGATCTTCTCCAGCGCGGTCGACGCGCGGGCCAACGGCGCCAACGACACCGACACCACCAACCAGACCGTGGCCCGGCTGCGCGACGTCGGCCCGGACGCGAGCTTCGTCGTGCTCGACGACGTCGACGCCGCAGGCCACAACTGCGGTGCGGCGACCACCTGCTACCTCAACGCCATCGCGGCCACCGACGCGCGGGTCAAGCAGTTCGTCGACACCATCCGGGCACGGGCGAACTACCCCGACGAGGACTGGACCATCCTGGTCTCGGCCGACCACGGCCACACCGACGCGGGCGGCCACGGCGGGCTCACCCCGCCGGAGCGCGCCTCGTTCATCATCCGCAACGGCCCGGGCACCACCCCGGGCACGCCCGCCATCGCGCCCAAGAACGTCGACGTGGCCCCGACTGCGCTGTCCCTGCTCGGTGTCGCCATCCCCGCCACGCTCGACGGTCGGGTGCTGGGTACCGCCACCAACGACCCGTTCGACGGCCTCGTCGGCTCGCTGCAGGCGCGCGTGGACGAGACCGGCATCCCCACGTCGGTGCGCGGCTGGACCAAGACCACTCCGGCTGGCTGGACCATCGACAACTCCGCGATGGGCACCGGCGGCATGACCGAGTGGCGCGGCTGGTCGTTCACCACCGACGACTTCTGGACCAGGACCGAGACCGGGCAGAGCCGCGAGAACAACGTCCGCGCCCGCGGCGTGTTCGCCGTCGCCGACTCCGACGAGTGGTCGGACAAGGCCACCTCGGGCACCTTCACCAGCGCGCTGACCTCGCCCGCGGTCTCCGTGTCCGGCAAGGCCACCCTCAAGGTCGGCTTCAGCTCGCACTACCGCAAGGAGGGCGGCGAGACCGCCACGGTGACGGTGTCCTTCGACGGCGGCGCGGCCAAGACCGTCCTGACCTACACCGGTGACGCCATCGCCAAGATCGAGGCCCTCTCGGTCGCGGTGCCCGCCGGGGCCCAGTCGGCCAAGGTGACCTGGCGGCTGGGCAACGGTGCCAACAACTGGTACTGGGCCGTCGACTCGCCCACCTTCGCCACCGCCTAGCGATCTCCGGCACGGGTCCCGTGACAACACGTGCGATCATGGGACCCGTGTCGGGGATTCGGCTCACCGCGTTCGTCCGCGGGCACGTCCAAGGTGTGGGTTTCCGCTGGTGGACGCGGTCGCAGGCGCTGCGCCTCGGCTTGCTCGGCTGGGCCCGCAACACCCGGGACGGGCGGGTCGAGGTGGTCGCCGAGGGGCCGCGTGAACGGTGCGCCGAACTGCTCGAGGCGCTGCGCTCCGGCCAGACCCCCGGCACCGTCGTCTCGGTCGTCGAGCGGTGGGATCCGGCCAAGGGGAACCTGAGCGGGTTTCTCGAACGTTGAGTGACCGGGTCCACAGTGAACCAACCGGCACCGGGAGGCGTAAGCCCTGAACGTGGGGAGCCCGGGGCAGGACGACGAGTTCGTCCGAGAGCTCTACAGCCGATACCGGCGACCGCTGCTCGGCTACGTGCTGCGCGCGGTCGGCGGTGACCACCAGCGCGCCGAGGATGTCGTGCAGGAGACTCTGTTGCGGGCATGGCGACACGCCGGGTCGCTCGAGGCCGACAAGGCCGGGCCGTGGCTCTACACGGTCGCGAAGAACCTTGTCATCTCCGGGTACCGCAGGCAGAGCGCCCGGGTCGCCGAGGTGCCCATCGACGGCGCCGACTGGCCGCGCTCGGGCGACGAGTTCGAGCAGGTCCTGCAGGGCTGGCAGGTCGCGGAGGCCATGCGCGCGCTCTCCCGCGACCACCGCGCGGTGATCGCCGAGCTGTTCTACCGCCGCCGCACGGTCGCCGAGGCGGCCAAGGTGCTCGGCGTCCCGCCCGGCACGGTCAAGTCCCGCTCGTTCTACGCCCTGCGGGCCCTGCGCGACGCGCTGGAGGAGCGGGGGGTGACGGAGCTGTGACCTGCTCGCACACGTCCTCGCTCGGTGCGTACCTGCTCGGCGCGCTCGACCCGGCGGAGCGCTCCGCCTTCGAGGCGCACGCCACCGACTGCACCGACTGCCGCGGCGAGCTGGTCCGGTTGGCCCCGCTGCCCGGCCTGCTGCACCGCATCTCGGCCGCGGACTTCGAAGACACCCCAGAGGTGCCCGCGGACCTGCGCTCGATCAGCGGCCCGGTCGACCGGCCCGCCTGGTACGACGACGACCCGCTCGACGACGACCCGCCCGCCCCGGTGCCGGTCGCGGCGCCGCCGGCGCCCGTGGTCGCCGACATCGACATGTCCCGGCGGGCGCGCAGGTGGGCCCTCATGGGTGCCGCCGCGGCCGTGGTGGTCGCGCTCTCGGTGGGCGGCGCGCTGGTCTACGAGCGGCTGCACGAGCCGGACGCGCCGCGGCCGACGATGGTCAGCTGGTCGGCCACCGACCCGGCCAGCGGGGTCCGCGCCGACATCGACCTGACCGACCGCGCCTGGGGCACCGAGGTCAAGATCCGCCTGCACGACGTGCCGCCGGGCAAGCCGTGCAAGCTGGTGGTGCGCGGCCGCGACGGCTACCCGGAGATCGCGGGCTGGTGGGCCACCAGCTACGGCGAGGGCGACCAGATCCCGGGCAGCACGTCGATCAACCTGACCAGGATCTCCCGGGTCCAGGTGATGACCGACGACAACGTCGTGCTGGTCGATATCCCGGCCCCGTCGTGACCTGCGGGGACGGCGCGATCACCCGGTCATGTGGGCCCCGCCTCCCCGGAACGGCCATCCGGCCCGGGTAGTCTCGCTCGGATGACGGCGGCTCGTGTCCCGCTGAGCCTCACCGGAAGGGTCTCGCCTCGTGCACCTCAAGAGCTTGACGCTGAAGGGGTTCAAGTCCTTCGCCTCGGCGACGACGCTCAAGTTCGAGCCGGGTATCACCTGCGTCGTCGGCCCCAACGGCTCCGGCAAGTCCAACGTGCTCGACGCGTTGCGCTGGGTGATGGGTGAGGGCAGCGCCAAGGGCCTGCGCGGCGGCAAGATGGAAGACGTCATCTTCGCGGGGACCTCCGGCCGGGCGCCCCTTGGCCGGGCCGAGGTGACCCTGACCATCGACAACGCCGACGGCGCGCTGCCCATCGACTACGCCGAGGTGTCGATCACCCGCCGGATGTTCCGCGACGGGGCCAGCGAGTACGAGATCAACGGCCAGGGCTGCCGCCTGATGGACGTCCAGGAGTTGCTGTCGGACTCGGGCATCGGGCGCGAGATGCACGTGATCGTGGGGCAGGGCCAGCTCGCGGCGATCTTGGAGTCCAAGCCGGAGGAGCGCCGCGCGTTCATCGAGGAGGCCGCAGGCGTCCTCAAGCACCGCAAGCGCAAAGAGAAGGCCATCCGCAAGCTCGACGCGATGCAGGCCAACCTCACCCGGCTCAACGACCTCACCGCCGAACTGCGCCGCCAGCTCAAGCCGTTGGGCAAGCAGGCCGAGATCGCGCGCAAGGCGCAGACCGTGCAGTCCGAGCTGCGTGACTCCCGCCTGCGCCTGCACGCGGACGATCTGGTCACCCAGCGCGGCGACATCGCGCGTGAAGAGGCCGATGAGGCGACCGCTAGGCGTAAGAGGGCTGAAGTCGAGCAAGCGCTGGAGATCGGGCAGGCGCGGCAGACGGAGCTTGAGGACAACCTCGCCATAGATCAGCCGAAGCTCGCTGCGGCTCAAGAGACCTGGTACCGGCTTTCCGCACTAGAGGAGCGGTTGCGCGGCACTGTTCGGCTCGCTGTCGAGCGAGCCCGGCACCTGTCGGCCGCGGTGGAAGCGCCGCGCGGCGGGCGCGATCCGGAGGAGCTGGAAGAAGAGGCCGAGCACACCGCGATGCGCGAGGCCGAGCTGTTCGAGGCCGTCGCCGAGGCCCGCTACGCGCTGGCCGAGGCCACCGAGCGGCGCGCGGAGCTGGAGCGCATGGTGCAGGCGGCCGAGAAGGCACACATGGCGGCCGTCCGCGCCATCGCCGACCGCCGCGAGGGGCTGGCCAGGCTCGCCGGGCAGGTCGAGGCGTTCCGCAGCAAGGCGGGGGCGACCGACGAGGAGATCGAGCGGCTGTCGTTCACCCTCGGCGAGGCCGGGGAACGCGCCGAGATCGCCGCCGAGGAACTGGCTGTGGCCCAGGAGGTGACCGGGGTCGAGGACACCGACGACGCCGCCCTCGCCGAGCGCCACAGCCAGGCCACATCTTCCCTGGACGCGGCCCGCGCCCGGGTCGAGGAACTGGTCCGGTCCGAGCGGCAGGCGGAGAAGGACATCGCCTCGTGGCGGGCCCGCGTCGACGCGCTCTCCCTCGGTCTCTCCCGCAAGGACGGGGCGGGCGCGCTGCTCGCCGCTTCCGGGCGGCTTCCGGGGCTGCTGGGGTCGGTCGCCGCGCTGCTGACCGTCGAGCCCGGCGCCGAGGCCGCCTTGGCCGCGGCCCTCGGTCCGGTCGCCGACGCCGTGGCCGTCGCGAACCCCGACGGCGCGCTCGACGCACTGCGGCTGCTGCGCGCCGGTGACGCTGGTCGGGCCGGGATGCTCATCGGCGGCCCGGACACCCCGCTGGACCGCTCGACGTGGCCCGCGCTGCCCCCCGGCGCCCGTTGGGCGGTCGACCTGGTCCGCGCGCCGGACGCCCTGGTGCCCGCCGTGCACCGGGCCCTCGACCGGATGGCGGTCGTCGACGGCCTCGACCAGGCCAGGGCCTTGGTCGCCCAGCACGCCGACGTCCGCGCGGTCACCGGCGAAGGGGACGTCCTCGGCGCCCACTGGGCGGTGGGCGGGTCGGAGAAGGCCCGCAGCGTCATCGAGGTCCAGGCCGCCGTGGACGAGGCCAACGCCAAGCTCTCGGCCGCCGAGCGCGCCGTCGAACAGGCCTCCGCCGCGCTGGAGGGCGCCCGCGCCGAGCAGCAGGCCCGCCGCACCGAGGTCGACGCGGTCAAGGAGGCGCTCAACGAGGGCAAGGTCCGCGCCGCCCGCTCGGCCGAGCGCCTCAACCGGCTGCGCGCGGCCGTGCGGTCCGCCGAGGCCGAGGTCGAGCGGGCCAGGAGCCAGCGCGCCAAGGTCGAGCAGGCCCGAGCCGACGCCCTGACCCGGCTCGCCGAGCTGGAGGAGCGGCTCGCCCTCGTCGAGCAGGAGCAGTCCGCCGACGACGAGCCGGACTCCGCCGAGCGCGACGAGTACACCGCCGCGCTGGCCACCGCCCGCCAGGAGGAGATGGAGAGCAGGCTCACCCTGCGCACCTCCGAGGAGCGCCACCGCGCGCTGCAGGGCAAGGCCGACCAGTTGCGCCGCGCCGCGCGCGCCGAGCGCGAGGCCCGTGAGCGCTCCGCCAGGGCTCTTGCCTCCCGCAAGCGGGGCGCCACCATCGCCCAGGCCGTGGTGGACGGGGGTGAGCTGGCGCTGCGGCGCATCGCCGAGTCGCTCGCCCGCTCCGCCCAGGAGCGCGACGAGATCCAGGCCCAGCGGGCTGAGCGCGAGCGGGTGCTCGCCGAGGTGCGCGGCAAGGTCCGCGAGCTGAGCACCGAGCTGGAGAAGCTGACCGACGCCGTGCACCGCGACGAGGTGCTGCGCGCCGAGCAGCGGCTGCGGCTGGAGCAGCTGGAGGTCAAGATCGCCGAGACGTTCGGCATCGGCCTGGAGGACCTCGTCGCCGAGTACGGCCCGCACGTCCCAGTGCCGCCGAGCCCCGGCGAGCTGGCCGAGTACGAGGCGGCCAAGGAGCGCGGCGAAGAGGTGACCATGCCGCCCTCGTCCCCGTACGACCGGGAGACCCAGGCGCGGCGGGCCAAGCGCGCCGAACGCGACCTGACGATGCTCGGCAAGGTCAACCCGTTGGCACTGGAGGAGTTCGCCGCGCTGGAGGAGCGCTACAAGTTCCTCTCCACGCAGCTGGAAGACCTCAAGGCGACCAGGCGCGACCTGCTCACGGTCATCAAGGAGGTCGACGACAAGATCCTCGAGGTCTTCGCCTCGGCCTACGAGGACGTCGCCCGCGAGTTCGTCACCGTGTTCAACGTGCTGTTCCCCGGCGGCGAGGGCCGGATGATCCTCACCGAGCCGGAGGACATGCTCAGCACCGGCGTCGACGTCGAGGCCCGCCCGCCCGGTAAGAAGGTCAAGCGCCTGTCGCTGCTCTCCGGCGGGGAGAAGTCGCTGGTCGCGGTGGCCATGCTGGTCGCCATCTTCCGCGCGCGGCCCTCGCCGTTCTACGTGATGGACGAGGTCGAGGCCGCGCTCGACGACACCAACATGCGGCGGCTGATCGGCCTGCTCGAGCAGCTGCGGGCCAGCTCGCAGCTGATCATCATCACCCACCAGAAGCCGACCATGGAGATCGCCGACGCGCTCTACGGCGTCAGCATGCGCGGCGACGGCATCACCCAGGTCATCTCGCAGCGGCTGCAGCGGCCTGCCAAGGCCGAGATCCCGGCGGTGCCCATCCCGGCGGCGGCACCCGCGCCCGCGGTGGAGTCGATCCCGGCGGACCAGGAGTCCGCGCAGGCGGAGTGACCCGAACGTCCCAACCGGACAAAACCGGGTGAACCCGCCTCTGGACAAAGGAAAACCCCGACCGCTGGGGGTGCGGCCGGGGTTGTGGTCCTTCGTGGCTCAGGCGGCCGGGTAACCCGGGGCCGGGGGAGCCTGCGGCGGGACGGCCTTGCGGGTGTTGGCGAAGGCCAGGCCCGCACCGACCGCGGAGGCGATGGCCGCGAGCAGGCCGAGGTAGAGGCCGAAGCCCGCGCCCGCGCTCACACCGAGGCCCTCGACGCCCGAGGTGCCGTCCAGGGTCAGCCAGCGGATCAGGATGATCACCACGGCCGCGGCGGCGAGGCCGAGCCAGATGGTGACCAGGTTCGGCACCGCGGTCCCGAAGTGCGGCAGCAGCAGGACCACCGCGGCCGCGACCAGCAGCAGGACCGGCAGCCAGCCGCCGATGCCGATGCTCCACGCGCCGAACGAGGTGTTGAAGCCCGCCATGCCGAGGCCGGAGGGGCCGTCGTAGGACACCGAGTACCACGGGAAGAAGCTGAAGATGAACGCCAGCGCGCCTGCGCCGATGCCCGCCCACTCGATCGGGGTGACGCGCTTGGGGTCGAAGTTAGCCATCGGCTGGGGCCTTCCTGGGGAGATCTCTGGGGTCGCGCGAACCCGCGCGCACGTGCGGGTCGCGGTGAGGATCGCACAAAGTATGGGCTGATCCGATCGTTTCGCAAATAACGGGACCGTCTCGGGTCGACGGACGGGGCCATCCGGGCTACCGGCGGTCGGTTGCGGGGTGCCCTGGTGCTGGGCGCGGTCACTGCCAGCGGTGATCCGGTCGCGGTGCGCATCCGGACTGTCCACATGGAGCGGTCGGGCGTGCTCTCCCGGATCGTGGGCACCGCTCGGGTGGGTGGCCGCCGCCGGTAATCCGCTCGCGCGGGGGTGTGCGCGGCGTTCACGATTTCGGACATGTATTCGCTACGCGCCGCCACTGAGGCGGATCTCCCCGCCGCGGTCGAGTTGGTGACCCGGCTGCAGGCCGACCCCGGCCACCACGTCGGCTACCACGGCACCACCCGGGAGGAGGTCACCGAGGAACTGACCCGGCTGACCCCGGACTGGGCCACCGGCGCTGTCGTCGGCGTGGACGGCGACGGCGCCGTGCGCGCCTTGTTGACCGTGGAAACCGACGCCGAGCTGGGCAGGGCCTGGCTGTACGGTCCGTTCGTGGACGTCCCGGCCGAGCACCCGGCCGCCCGCCAGCTCTGGCACAACACCGCCGACGACCTGCTCGACCTGGCCACCGCGCCGACCGCCCGCGCGGGCATCACCGACCTGGAGCTCTACGGGCACCGGCGCAACCGGTTCCTGGGCGACTTCGCCGCCAGGCACGGGTTCGCCGCGGGCGCCGCGAGCCGGGTGTTCACCCTCACCGGGTCCGCGTTGCGGTCGGTCTTGATCAGCGCGGCCGAGGACACCGTCGGCCCGCGCTCGCTCGGCGACGACCCCGACACCCTGGCCCAGGTGATCGACCTGCACGAGCGGTGTTTCCCCAACCGCAGCGCCAGCGGTGAGCAGGTGGTCAGCGGGGCCCGTGGCCACACCGTGGTGGTGCTGACCGGCGCCGACGGCGTCATCGGCTACGCGGCCGGATTCGTGCAACAGGACGAGTTGTACGTGGACTACGTCGCCGTCGACCCCAACATGCGCGACGCGGGCGCGGGCCGGTCACTGGTGCGGTCGCTGCTGCGCACGTTGGCCGCCGAGCAGGGCGTGCGGTGCCGGGCCGCGGCGGTGATCGCGCTGGGCAACGACGCCTCGGAGCGGATGTTCACCGCCCTCGGGTTCACCCTCCACCTGGAACTGGTCGCCTACCGGCTGCGGTGATCGGCGGTTATCGTGGCGCGGTTGTTGATCATCTCTGGCGAGGAGAGCCGCATGCCCCACCGCCGTCAGGTCCTCACCCTCGGCGCCGCGATCGTCGCGTTCGACGCGCTGGGCCTGGGCTGGGTCACCCAGGCCCAGGCCGACACCGGTGCCGCCGGGATCCCGGTGCCGCGGCTCGACGGTGAGCTGGTCACCGACGCGGCCGCCCTCGCCGAGGCCGCCGACGACTACGGCCAGATCGCGCACCGCCGTCCGCGCGCGGTGCTGCGACCGGGATCGGTGGCCGACGTGGTGAAGGTGGTGCGCTTCGCCGCCGAGCACCGGATCCCGGTCGCCGTGCGCGGCCAGGGGCATTCGACCTACGGGCAGGCCCAAGCGCCCGCGGGTGTGGTCATCGACTCGCGGACGCTCGCGCGGGTGCACCGGGTTTCCGCCGCGGGCGCGGTGGTCGACGCGGGCGCCACCTGGCTCGAGGTCACCAAAGCGGCGCTGGCGGTCGGGCTGGTTCCGCCGGTCGCGACCGACTACCTGGGACTCTCGGTGGGCGGCACGCTGTCGGTCGGCGGTGTCGGGGGCGCCACGTCCCACCACGGGATGCTCGTCGACACCGTGCGGGAACTGGAGGTCGTGACCGGCGAGGGCAAGCTCGTCCGGTGTTCGCCGACCGTCGAACGTGAACTGTTCGAGGCCGTGCTCGGCGGTCTCGGCCAGTACGCGGTCATCGTCAAGGCGACGCTGCGGCTCGTCCCGGCGGCCACCACCGCCCGGATCTACCACCTCAGCTACCCGGACCTGCGCTCGATGACCGCGGCGCAGCGGATCGCACTCGCCGATGGTCGGTTCGACTACCTGGAGGGCCAGGTCACCTGGACCGGCAGCGGCTGGGGCTACTTGCTGGAAGGCGGCATCTACCACTGCGCGGGCACTCCCGACGACAACGCCGTCTTACGCGGGTTACCCAAGGCCGCCAAGACCGAGGTCACGCCGATGCCGTACTTCGACTGGCTCAACCGGATCTACGCACTCGTCGAGCAGTTGCGGCCGCTCAAGTTCCCCAACCCGTGGCTCAACCTGTTCTTGCCCGATCGCGCCACGGACTCCTACGTCGAGAACCTCCTCGCGAAGTTCACGCCAGCGGACACAGGCGGCGGCCCGATCCTGCTGTACCCGTTCGCCGGTAAGCGAATCACGCGACCGATGGTGGCCCTTCCCAACAGCCCGATCGTGTTCCTCTTGTCCGTCCTGCGCGTGGTAGCCCCACCGGAGGAGTCGGTGGTCCAGAAGTTGTTGGCCGACAACCGCTCCGCCTACGAGCAAGCGCTTGCGGTCGGCGGTACCCAGTACCCGATCGGCTCAATCCCGGGTCGACCGCAGGACTGGCAGCGTCACTACGGCACCGCCTACGGCCGCGCGCGCCGCCTCAAGAGCAGGTTCGACCCGCGCGGCATCCTCGCCCCCGAGCAAGGCATCTTCTAAGTCGGGCTGTCGGTGCGGTGGCGCAGGGAGAGCAGTCCGCCCACGAACAGCGTCACCGCCACCCCCAGCGGCGTGTACCAGGGGAACGCCAGGGCGACCGAGTCCCCGGCGGGCTTGGCCGGGTCGACCCCGAGGAACGCCCCGGTCGACTTGCTGAACTTCAAGGTGAGGATCACGAACGCCATCACCGCGACGGTCACCAGGAACGCGATGATCGCGTCCGCCTGCCGCGCGCGCTTGGCCACCAGGCCCAGGACGAACGCGCCTAGAAGCGCACCGTAGGTGTACCCGGTGATGGCGAGGGCGGTCTCGACGATCGGGTTCTTGGTCGTGGTGAACAGGGACGCGAACACGACGAGAGCACCCGCCCACACCACCGTCCACATGCGACCCAGTCGCAGCTTCTCCGCGTCGGACAGCGGCTTGCGCACCACCCGCTGGTAGATGTCGGTCACCGTGGACGAGGCCAGCGCGCCCAACGACGAACTCAGCGCGGCGGCGAGGATGCCCGCGATGACGAACCCGGACAGGCCCGAGGGCAACTCGGTCACGACGAACGAGGCGAACAGCTCGTCCCCCGCCGTCAAACCCAGGCCCTTGACCGGGTCCAGGCCGCGGTAGAACGACCAGAGCATGGTGCCGATCAGCAGGAACATCGCGAACTGCAGGAACACCACGACACCGCTGGCGATCAGCGCCTTCTGGCTCGACCGCACGTCGTTGCACGCCATGAGCCGCTGCACCACGAGCTGGTCGGCGCCGTGCGAGGCCATCGACAACACCGCGCCACCCAGGATGGCGGTCACCGCCGCGTACTGGTTGCTCAGCGGCGCGGCGGCGAAGTCGAACAGCTGCGTCTTGCCCGCGTCCACCGCCGCGCCAAACCAGCCGTCCGGCAACCGCGTCGACAGCACCCAAATCACCGCGGCCCCGCCGAGCACGTACCAGAGCATCTGGATCGCATCGACCCACACGACAGCGCGGACACCGCCGAAGAACGTGTACGCCACCATCGCCACGCCGAGCACGGCGGTGATCTGCCAGTAGGCCGCGTCCACTCCGTACGCCGCCAGGACCACCTTCACCGGGATGGCCGTGGCGAAGAGCCGGACCCCGTCGGCGAGCAGGCGCGTCAGCAGGAACGTCGCCGACGCGGTCGCCTGCAGACCACCGCCGAACCGCTGCCCGAGGTAGTTGTAGGCGGTGGTCATGTTGCCCGCGACGTAGCGCGGCAAGAGGACGAACGCGACGACCGTTCGGCCGATCACGTAACCGATCGCCAGTTGCAGGTAGGTGAACGCGCCGAGGTAGGCGACGGTCGGCACGCTCAGGACGGTCAGGGTGGACGTCTCGGCCGACACCACCGACAGGCAGGCCACCCACCACGAGATCTTGCCGTCGCCGACGAAGTAGTCGTTGGCGGAGCGCTGCTTGCCGCCGATGAACACACCCAACAGCGGCATGCCCACCAGGAACACCACGATGATCGCGAGATCGAGCACGCGCACGGAACGGCTCCCGCCGGGTCGGGGTTCGGGCTGGGACCAGGGGCCGGTCGCGTTCGACGCGGGACGGCCGCCGAGGACCTATTGGACCATGAACCCCCGTCCCCAGCCGGTGTCCGGCACAACGCCGAACCGGGATGCGAGGATGGCCGGGTGTCGAACACCCTGATCGTCATCCTCGTCGTCGCGCTGGTGCTCCTCGCCGCCCTGGTCACCGGCTTCGTGCTGGCCAAGCGCAGGCGGATCAGCCTGGAGCAGCGCAGGCCGCGGGTCGCCGAGCGCCCCAAGGGCGGCGGGTACCAGGCGGGCGGCGGGATCAGCCTGGCCCAGGGCGGCACGCAGGCGCCCCCGCACCCGGCGGGCGAACGGACCGAGGTGGACGGCCAGCCCGGCGTCGGCGACGACGCCTCGGTGCCCCGCGACTCGCCCAAGCGGCCGATCGTCGACATCACGCTCCCCGACACCCCCGCACCCGAGGTCGTCGAACCGGCCCCGGTCGAGACCGCCATCCCGGCGCCGGTGGTCCCGGAGGTCGTCGAGCCCGAGGTCGCGCCCGCACCGGAGCCGGTCGAGGAGATCGCCCCGACCACCGGCCGGTTGGAGCGCCTGCGCGGCAGGCTCTCCCGCAGCCGCTCCACCCTCGGCCAGGGCCTGCTCGGCCTGCTCGGCGCGGGCGACCTCGACGAGGACTCCTGGACCGAGGTCGAGGACACCCTGCTGCTCGCCGATCTCGGCGCCACCACCACGCAGGAGATCGTCGACCGGCTGCGCGCCGAACTCGTGTCCCGGGGTGTTCGCACCCCGGACCAGGCCCGCACACTCCTGCGCGAGGTCCTCGTCGACGCGCTGCGCCCGGACATGGACCGCTCGGTGCGCGCGCTGCCGCACGGCACGGGCGACGCCCAGCAGCCCGCCGTCGTCCTGGTCGTGGGCGTCAACGGCACCGGCAAGACCACCACGACCGGCAAGCTGGCCCGGGTCCTCGTCGCCGACGGCCGGACCGTCGTCCTCGGCGCCGCCGACACCTTCCGCGCCGCGGCCGCCGACCAGCTCCAGACGTGGGCCGACCGGGTGGGCGCCCAGGTCGTCCGGGGCAAGGAAGGCGCCGACCCGGCCGCCGTCGCGTTCGACGCCGTGAAGCTCGGTCGCGAGAGCGGTGTCGACACCGTCCTGGTCGACACCGCGGGCAGGCTGCACACCAAGACCGGCCTGATGGACGAGCTGGGCAAGGTCAAGCGGGTGGTCGAGAAGCAGGCCGAGGTGGACGAGGTCCTGCTCGTCCTCGACGCCACCACGGGGCAGAACGGGCTCACCCAGGCCAGGGTGTTCGGCGAGGTCGTCGCCGTCACCGGCATCGTGCTGACCAAGCTCGACGGCACCGCCAAGGGCGGCATCGTCTTCCAGGTGCAGCGCGAGCTCGGTGTCCCGGTCAAGCTGGTGGGCCTCGGCGAGGGCGCCGACGACCTGGCGCCGTTCGACCCGCGCGCCTTCGTCGACGCCCTGCTGGACTGACCCGCCCTGCTTGACCGAACCGCCCTGCCGGGCCGAGCCGGTGGTCACACGAACGGGTGAGTCTCCTCCATCTGGATGAGGACACGGCGGCCCGGCTGCTGCACCGTGTGCGGCCGTGGACCCCATCAAGCTGTGGCTCGTCGACGACCACACCCTGCTCACCGAGGCGCTGACCAGCAGGCTCGCCGCGTTCGGCGACCTGTGGGTGGCGGGTCGCGGCGCCAGCGACGACCCGAGGCTGCCGATCCGACTGGCCCAGGAGCGGCCGACGATCATCACCGTCGAGCCGGAGGCGGCCAGGGTGCCGCTGCCGGAGCTGGTGGCGTCGCTGCGCGCGGCGGCGCCCGAGGCCAGGTTGGTCGCGCTGACCGGGAGCAAGGACCCGGACCGGGCGCTCGCGGCCGCGCGCCTCGGCGTGGACGCGTGGGTCTCCAAGGCGTCGGGCATGGCGCACCTGGTCGAGGTGCTGCGCGGCGTCGCGCGCGGGGACGCGTGGTTCCCGCCGCGACTGCTCGGGACCGTGTTGCGCGGGCTGCGGGCGGACCGCACGCGGTCCGGCGACGGGCCGCTGGACGCGCTGTCGGGCCGTGAGCGCGAGGTCCTCGTGTGCATGGTGGACGGGATGCGCGGCCCGGAGATCGCCGAACGGTTGGGACTGTCCACCAACACCGTCCGAACGCACACGCACAGCGTCTACGCCAAACTCGGTGTGCACAGCCGGTTGCAGGCGGTGAGCGCCGCTCGCGCCGCTGGTCTGCTGCCCCGCGCGAAGGATCCCGTCCAGATGTCGTAGGCGGTCTCATCCAGCCGGGTGAGCCGATTTCCGCCGTCGGATCCTACGGTCGCTGCGGTTGCCGCCGCAGGAGGCGGCGTGGGGGTGGAGCGGTGATCCCGGCCTGGGTGTTGGCGGTGTTGGTGGTGGGCATCGGGTCCACTGCCAGCGCTGTCTTCGGGTTCCTGCGGCGGGACCGCGAGCACGGGTCCCCGCCACTGGAGTCCGTCGAGCAGCCGCGCGGTGCGGTCGCTGTCCTTGTCCGTGGGGGAGAGGGACCAGCGGTCGCGGCGGCCGAGCGGTTGGTGGGCCGCGCGCACATCTACTTCGATGCCGCGCACGTGCCTGCCGAGCGGTACGACTACGTGCTGCTGCTCGACTCGGACCACCGCCCGCACCCGCACTACCTCGGCCGGACCCTGCCGTTGTTCGAAGACCCTGATGTCGCTGCCGTGGCCGGGTACGCCCAGTTGGATTGGGGTAGCGCGCGCAAGAACCCGCTCGCGCTGGCACTGACCGCCTATAGGGCCCGCACGCTCGCGTTGACCCAGTGGCTGCTGACCGTCGCGCGAACTCGTCCACGCATAGATGTGGCGCGACTCATCCCCAGCCCAGCCCCACTGCTGCGGTCGATGGTGTTCGCGACCCTCGATCTCGACTCTGACCTGTCGCTGCAGATCTACCGACGTCGACTCGGTCGCGTGCTGGTCGTGCGTGGAGCTCTTGTTGACGTTCCCGCACCGGACAACCTGCGTACCTATAGCGGCCAGGTCCGGCTCTGGGCACAGGGGTTCTGGCGGAACGCGGCGCGAAATCGCTTTCCTCGGGGCGTTCCCGCGTTCGCTCTGGAGACCTTCGTCGCGTCGGTCGTGTTCGTGGCTCTACCGGTGTTGGCGGTAAGAGGGCTGGTCACCGTCCCAGCGCTGATACTGGGCGTGTTCCTGCCCGACGTCCTACTCACTGTTGTCGTCGCAGTACGTCAGCGGCGGGCACGGTACTTGCTTGTCGCCCTCCTGCTGCCGTTCGTCCGCTTCCTCGACGCGGTACTGGTGCTGAGCGCCGTTGTACCGCGCAGAACCGCAACGGTTGCGGGATGGATTCTGGCCACGGCTTCCGCCGCGGTCTTCGTGTTCCGCGTGCACTTCATGGCCGTGCGTTTGCCCGTGACCTCTCTCGAACCCTCGCTCGTCGACGCCGCCTACGCGCGCGTGGCGGGGATCCAATCCATCCCGGTCTCGTTCGACCTCTGGGCCACCAACCTCCAAGTGGTCCTCTATGGCGGGGTCAGCGGTTCCTTCGAGCGGTACGACAGCGTCTTGGTCAGCGCCCGCGAAGCCGCTGTGGCCGCGGCCGCCGTGCTGGCGTTGTGCGTCCTGCTGACAACGGCCCTGCTTCGGCTCCAACCGCTGTTGGTCACCGCGGTCCTGCTCGGCTGCTGTGCCACTGCCCCGCTGTTCGCCACGGTCGATCCCGGAAGTTTCGCCGCGGCTTGGCTGGCCATTGGCGCGCTCGCACTCGTCGCGGCGATAACGCGCCACGACACGAAACCTGTCCCCGTGGTCATCATCGCCGCCGGGGCCGTAGTGCTGACAGCCCTGCCCAACCCCCTTGCTCTCGCCGTTCCGGGATTGCTGGTCGCGGCGATGGTCGCTGTCGCTGTCGTGGTGGACAGGCTCCCGCAAGAGGTACGGCGACCGGGGATCGCGGTAGCGGCGTTGGCGGCGATCGCCGTCTTCGCGCTGAACATCACCGTCGTTCCACCGAACCCGCCCGCGGTCGCCCACCGCGAAGTGGCCGAGTGGTTCGACACGGCCGCGACCGGCAGCATGGACCTCTCCGCCCCACCCCTGCTGTGGGCGGACCTCACGCGGGACCTCGCCGACACCAACGGGCGTGTCCGCCGCGAGGGACCAGCCTCGCTCGCCGCCAATGGCGACGGTCTCCCGGTGGCGACCTTCCCCGGCGTCACCATCAGCCTGACCGCCGGGGGCGCGGGGTTCGTCGGCGACGGCAACCGGACCGTCGCGGGCGTCGACCTCGCCGCCAACACGAGGATCACCGCGCCGGAACCGGTCCGCGCCGCCTTCCGCTCGGGCAGGCTCGACTTCCGGATCATGGCGGTGCTCGCCGAGATCAGCGCCCAGCACACCATCACCGTGGCCGAGGTGAGCAACCCCGAGCCTGAAGCGGGATCGGAGCTGCCGCTGCGCACGGTGGTGCTCTCCGCAGTGGACGGACGACCCGTCAGCGATCCCGCAGTGGCCGAAGAACTCCGGACCTGGCTCTCAGCCCAACTACCGCCTTACGCCCCCGACGACGCCCGCCTCACCGACCGGGGGTTCGCCTTGTCATGGCGCCTCTCCGGCAACCCCGTCCCGAACTGACCTAAGGACCACCGATGCGCTCGACCCTGATCCTGCTCGTCGCGGCGATCCTCACCGCCGTGGGCGTGGCTCCCGCGCACGCCGCCACCGGCACCTACCTCCGATTGGCCCACCTGTCGCCGGACACACCCGCGGTCGACGTCACGGTCACCAACTTCGCCAGACCCGACTGGTCGGTGAAGCTCAACGGCGTCGCCTACGGCGCCGTCTCGGGCTACCAGCGCGTCGAGCCCGGCACCTACACGATCGCGATGCGCGCGGCGGGTGCCGACCCCAAGACCCCGCCGGTCATCTCCGCGACCTTGCAGGCCACCGAGGGCCGCGCCTACACCGTGGCCGGGCTCGGCACCTTCGCCGCGCTGGCGCTCAAGGTCCTCGACGACGACATCTCGCTGCCGCCCCAGGGCCAGGCCCGGATGCGCGTGGTCAACGCGGCACCGAAGACCGGCGAACTCGACATCGACCGGGCGGGCGTGCCGGTCATCGAGCGGGCCGTCTTCGGCCAAGCGACCACCTACAGCCTGGTCCCGGCGGGCGCGAGCGTCCTGCAGGTCGTCCCCAAGGACGCCACCCCCACCGACCTCCCGGTGTCGCTCGACCCGGGCGGCGTCTACACCGTGCTCGTCCTGGAGAAGAACGGTGCTCTCACCGCCGAGGTGAAGGCCGACGCCAAGGGCGCCGAGGTGGTGCCGACCGGTGGGGTGGAGACCGGCGGGGGCGGTACCAGCCCCGCGTTGGTCATCACCCTGGGGCTGTTGGTCGTGGCAGGCGCGGCCGGAGCCCTCTTCACCACGATGGTCCGTCGCCGCGGATGATCCTCAGGGTCGCGTTCGGCGCGCTGGGTGCTGTCGTCGTCCTGTTCTGCCTCGCCATCACAAGCGCGACGGAGCACCCGGGCGTCGCCAGTCCCTCCAGCGCGCCCAGCGCACCCACCTGGTCGGTGGAGACGACCTCGGCCGCGGCCACCGACCCCAGGCCCGTCCGGCTCCGCATCCCCGCCATCGACGTGGACACCCCGCTGATCGACATCGGCACCGACGGCACGGGTGCCCTCATCCCGCCCACCGCGGCCGACATCGCGGGCTGGTTCACGGCGGGACCGGTCCCCGGCGCGGTCGGTCCCGCGCTGCTCGCCGGGCACGTCGACTCCAGAGCGGGTCCCGGCGTGTTCTACCGGCTGGTCGACCTGCGCCCCGGCGACAGCGTCGAGGTCGAGCGCGCCGACGGCACCCGGGTCACCTTCGCCGTCGCCAGCACGACCCGCACGCCCAAGACCGCCTTCCCCACCGACCTCGTCTACGCCCCGGCCCCCGGCCCCGAACTGCGGCTGGTGACCTGCGGGGGTGCCTTCGACCGCGCCATCCGCAGCTACCGCGACAACGTCATCGTCGAGGCTGTTCTCACCGTCGGATGAGTCTCGATCACATCGAGTAGTCGCCGGGGGTGTGTGAGGTCCGACATTCGGGTGAACCATTGCGCCGTTCGCGACGAATACCGCGAAACGCGCGTGCCCCGCGCACCGATCTCGCAAGTGGACTCTCCACAGGGGGTGCCGGATGCACTGGCCGAACGACCGCCGGGTGGGCCCCGGGCGGCGCAGCACCGACCGGGCGAACCCGCTCGGCGCGACCCAGGACGTCCTGCACGACCTCGGCCACGAGCTGGCCACCCTCGCCCTGCTCACCGCCGCCGTCGCCGCCGACCCCGGGTTGTCCGCGCCGACCAGCACCCGGGTCGAGCTGATCCAGGCCCAGGTCGCCAGGCTCGTCGACCTCGTGCACGGCACCCCGGTCACCGCCCCGGTCGACGTGCGGGCCGTGCTCGACCAGGTCGTCGCGGTCGCCGCCGCGGCGGGCGCCCCGGTCGAACTGGCCCCGGGGGAGCCGGTCACCTCGACTTTGGACCCCGGGGTGCTGTGGCGCGTGGTGTCCAACCTGGTCGCCAACGCGGTTCGGGCGGGTGGCGCCGTCCTGGTCGAGATCACCGGGACCGATCCGCTGGTGGTGGAGGTCGTCGACACCGGACCGGGCTTCGGCGCCGGTCCCCCCGGTCGGTCCGGCCGCGGTCTGGGCATTGTGGACGGTCTGGTCCGGTCGGTGGGCGGGATCACCCGGATCACCCCGGAACTACCAGCGGGTACGCGCATCCGCGTGGCCTTCGGCGTCGTTGAGCCCACCGAAGGCACCCCGGAGGCGACATGACCGACCTGGTGTTGTGCGACGACCACACGGTCTTCGCCGACGCGTTGAGCACCGTGCTCACCCAACACGGCTTCACCGTGCGCGCGGTCACCGCGACGGTGTCCGGCGCGGTCACGGCGCTGCGCGGCCTCAACCCCGACCTGTGCCTGCTCGACCGCACCCTCGGCGACGGCGACGGCCTGGCCGCGCTCGGCGAGCTGACCAGGGCGAGCGCCCGCACCAAGATCCTCATGCTCACCGCGGACGAGAACCCCGACACCGCCGCCCGCGCGCTCGACGCCGGAGCAGTCGGCTACCTCCACAAAACCGGCAGCGTCAGCTCCCTCACCCAAGCCCTCCGCCGCGCCATGGACGGCGAGGTGGTGGTCGAACTCCCCACCCGCGGCGACCGCCCCCGCTCCCCAGACCCCGGCGACCCCCACCGCCTCGCCGCGCACCTCACCCCCCGCGAACGGCAGTGCCTAGCCCTGCTCGTCGAAGGCGCCAGCACCGTCGCGATGCAACGCAGGATGGGCATCTCCTCCACCACCGTGCGCACCCACATCCAGGCCCTGCTGACCAAACTCGGTGTCCACTCGCGCTTAGAGGCGGCCTCCTTCGCCGTCCGCCACCGCCTCCTGGTGGACCCGCCCCACCGCGCCACCGGGACCTGACTCGCCCAGGGGACCCGGCACCGGGCTTCGACCATCCGAACGGCGCCAGGGTGGTCACCCCGACCGGCTCGGGCATCTCCGCGCGCCTTGGCGACGGTGTCCGCCGGGCGTGCGCTTGGTCGGCCGCGTCGATCGCCCAGTTGGCCCATAGCGTGCCCAGCGTGGCGTTTGAGGTTGCCGTCGACTCGGCCAGCTCCGGCTGCGGTGACACCCGCGCGGGGGACCCGGCGCCGGTGATCCAACTGTCTGAATCGGCCAGGCGGGGTCACTATGGAGCCATGCGGACGACCCTCGACGGCTCCCTGATCGCGGGCCTCGTCGCCACCCTGGCCGAGACCGGGCCTGAGCCGTCCCCGGTGGACAGTCGGGCCGTTGTCCGCCAGCCGGTGCACACCTGCCTCGTGCCGGTGCAGGAGGCCACCGACGACATGCCCGCGCGGTGGGGTGCGAACGCCGCTGCCGCGCTCGCCGAGCACGCTCCTGACCCGGCGGCGTTGGCCGGGATCGTCGGCTTGCCCCCGGCGCTGGCGACCGTCGTGTACGAGCGGATCCGCGGGAAGCTCGCCACCGACCCGGTGGAGGACGTGCGGATCGACCTCAGCCACCGCGAGCACGACACCGGTGACGCCGACGCCGCGCGCGCCGCTGAGCTCCTGGCCCGCTGGTGCTTGCCCGAGTCCGGTATCCGTGTCCGGTCGTTCGCCACCGCGGACTCGTTCCGCCGCGCGGTCCGGTCGCTCGACCTCGCGGTCACCTCTCTCGGCCGCCCGGTGACGCTCACCCTGCCCGAGGTCACCTGGGCCGAGCAGGTCAGCGTCATGGTCGGCCTGTTGGAGGTCCTCGAACGGCGGCTCGGCCTGCCCGACGGCGCCCTGCGGTTCGAGGTCGGCGTCGACACCGCCCGCGCAGTTGTCGACCACGTGGGACGAGCCGCGGTACCGGCTTTCATCGCCGCGGGCGAGGGCCGGGTGTCCGGGCTCGTCTTCGGCGCCGACACCTACGCCGCCACCTGTGGTCTCACCGACGCGGACGCCGATCATCCGGCCTGCGATTTCGCGCGGCACCTGATCCTGGTGGGAGCGGCAGGCAGCGGGGTTCGACTGTGCGACAGCCCGACGACTCTGCTCCCCACAGGAGATAACGTCGCCGAGGGCTGGCGGCGGCACTATAGGCAGGTCCGGCGATCGTTGGCGCTTGGCTTCCCACAAGGCGTGGACATCCACCCCACCCAACTCGTCGCCCGCTATGCAGCCGTGTTCACCCACCGGCTGGAGAGTCACAGCGCGGAGAGTCTGGCCAATCTCTCTTCTGGCAGCTGACGGGGACAAGACACGCACTTGGGTCCGCCCGTCGCCTCGTAGATCAGGCAGCACGACCCCCGGCGGACGTAGTCGCGGCCGTTGACGTTCACGAACCGCGGCGCAGGCGACTCCGGCATGTCCGCCGCCAACGACAACGCCAAGCCCGGCGTCCCGCCCGACCAGAGCACCCGGTTCGCCAGCGAGTCCGCGCCCACCGCCCACAGCGTGCGGGCCTTGGCGCCGGTCACCGCCGCCACCGCGGAGATCACCGACTCGAACACCCCGTGCAACGCCGCCCCCGGCGTCGAGCACAAGGAGTCCGAAGTGGTGCCCAAGATCCGCCCGTCCGGGTGCAGGTGCAGGGTGACGGCGGCCGGGTCCAACGCCTTCCCCGTCACCACAAGCGATTCCACCGTCGGCGCGGGCACCATCATGCTCGCCGAGTACCACCACAACACGCCCAGCACCCGCCGGTCGCGGAACCGGTACATGCGCCCCGCGGCGGTGATCTGCTCGGCCACCCAGTCCGCGTCCGCGGCCTGGGAAACCGGGACCGGCGCGAGGCCCGCCGCCACCGCACCGGAGTGGTACGGCAACCGCGCGGCGATCGCCGCGTACACCTCCGGGACCCCGCTCATCGGCGGCCACGTTACAGACACGCTTCCGTGGTCGACCAATCACTGCTCGTGAGCGAAACGTGGCCGTAACACCGCCGGGCCGGTAGTTCACCGGCCCGAAACCAACGGCGCGGTCGCGCGAAACAGCCCGCCCCGATGCTTCCCGGCAATCAACAGTTCACGGGAGGACGATGTGAACGCAGGAGATACCGCCTGGGTACTGGTGAGCGCGGCGCTGGTCATGCTCATGACCCCCGGCCTCGCCTTCTTCTACGGCGGCATGGTGCGGGCCAAGAGCGTGCTCAACATGCTGATGATGAGCTTCATCGCGCTGGCCGTCGTCACCGTGCTGTGGGTGCTCTACGGCTACAGCTTGGCCTTCGGCAACGACCTCGGTGGTGGCCTGCTCGGCGGCTTCGACTTCGCGGGCCTCAAGGGCGTAGTCGGCACCCTCGTCGGGACAGCCCCCACCGACCCGAACACCCCGTGGGCCGACGGCCACCAGATCCCGCACCTGGTCTTCGTCGTGTTCCAGTTGATGTTCGCCATCATCACCGCGGCGCTGATCTCCGGCGCCATCGCCGACCGGGCCCGGTTCTGGGCGTGGACGCTGTTCATCGCGGTGTGGGTGACCATCGTCTACTTCCCGGTGGCGCACTGGGTGTTCAACTTCAACGGCTTCACCGGCGTCGACTTCGTCGGCGGCTGGATCGCCACCAAGCTCGGCGCGCTCGACTTCGCGGGCGGCACGGCCGTGCACATCAACGCGGGCGCCGCGGGCCTGGCCCTGGCCATCGTCCTGGGCAAGCGCAGGGGCTGGCCGCGCGAACCCATGCGCCCGCACAACCTCCCGTTCGTCATGCTCGGTGCCGGGCTGCTCTGGTTCGGCTGGTACGGCTTCAACGCGGGCTCCGCGCTGGGCGCAGGTGACCTGGCGGGCGTCGCGTTCATCACGACCACCGCCGCCACCGCCGCCGCGGTCCTGGGCTGGCTGGTGGTCGAGCAGATCCGCGACGGCAAGCCCACCACCCTCGGCGCGGCCTCCGGCGCGGTCGCCGGTCTGGTCGCGATCACCCCGGCCTGCGGCTTCGTCAGCCCGCTCGGCGCGCTGGCGATCGGGCTCGTCGCGGGCGTGCTGTGCGCCCTCGCGGTCAGCCTCAAGTACCGCTTCGGCTTCGACGACTCACTCGACGTGGTCGGCGTTCACCTGGTCGGTGGGCTCGTCGGCACCCTGATGATCGGTCTGCTGGCCACCACGTCGGTCAACCAGGCGGGCAAGGACGGCCTGCTCTACGGTGGCGGACTGGACCTGCTGGGCAAGCAGGCCATCGCCGCGGTCGCGGTGCTCGGCTACTCGTTCACGCTCACCCTGGTGATCGGCTTCCTGATCCAGAAGACCATCGGCTTCCGGGTCTCCGCCGAGGCCGAGCGCACCGGCGTCGACGAGGCCGAGCACGCCGAGAGCGGCTACGAGTTCTCCAGCCTGCGCGGCGGCGGGTCCTCCCTGTCGAGGACCGCCGAGGTGCTGGCGGGCAAGGTCACCGCAGGCGCTGGCAAGGAAGGCTGAGGGCCATGAAGCTGGTCACCGCGATCATCAAGCCGTTCACCCTCGACGAGGTCAAGTCGGCGCTCGAGCAGATCGGCGTGCTGGGCATGACCGTCAGCGAGGTGCAGGGCTACGGCAGGCAGAAGGGCCACACCGAGGTCTACCGCGGCGCGGAGTACTCGGTGGACTTCGTGCCCAAGGTCCGCGTCGAGGTGCTCGCCGACGACGCCACCGCCGACAAGGTCGTCGACGCGGTCGTCGAGGCCGCCCGCACCGGCAAGATCGGCGACGGCAAGGTCTGGGTCACCCCGGTGGACACCGTGGTCCGGGTCCGCACCGGGGAGCGCGGGACGGACGCGATCTAGCCGATGCCCGGGGACACCACCCCGACGGCGGCGGACCTGGTCCTGGCCCGCGACCGGCTCCTGCGAGCCGCCGCGGTGCCCAGGTCCGCCGCGGGCGGGCACCGGCTCACGCCTGCCGCGCTGCGCGAGGCGCTCACCGACCTGCACGAGTTCTGGCTCACCGCGCACGCCGCGCGGGCCGGGGTCGGCGGATCGGCAGGCGCCGCCCTGTTCGCCGTCGGCGGCCTCGGCAGGCGTGAGTTGGTGCCCTACGCCGATCTCGACCTGGTCCTGGTGCACGACGGGCGGACCAAAGTGGACGCTCTGGCCGAGCGGCTGTGGTACCCCCTGTGGAACTCGGGGGTGGGTCTGGACCACTCGGTGCGCACCGTCGGCGAGGCGCTCGACGTCGCCGCCTCGGACCTGCGCACCGCGCTGGGCCTGCTCGACGCCCGGCACCTGGCGGGGGACGCGGAGATCACCGCCCGGCTCGCGGCCTCGGCCAAGGAGCGGTGGCGGGCCGGGGCGCGCAAGCGGCTCGGGGAGCTCATCGAGTCGGTGCGCAAGCGGTGGGTGCGCGCGGGGGAGGTGGCGCACTGGGTCGAGCCGGACCTCAAGCACGGCCGCGGCGGTCTGCGCGACCTCGACATCCTGCGGGCGCTTTCCCTCGCCCAGCTCATCGATCGCCCGGGTGCGGAGGTCACCGCGGCGCACGTGCTGCTGATGGACACCCGGACCGAACTGCGCCGCATCGCGGGCCGTCCCCGCGACGTCCTCCGCCCGCAAGACGGCGACGAAGTCGCCACCGCGCTCGGGCTGGAGGACCGCTTCGCGTTGGCGAGGGCGTTGTCCGGTGCGGGCAGGACCATCGCCTACGCCCTCGACGTCGCCCTCCGCTCAACCGGTGCTTCCGCGGCGCCCCGGCGGGTCCTGGGTGTCTTGCGCCGCACGCCTGATCGCCGCCCGTTGGACGAAGGTGTTGTCCTGCACGGCAACGAGGTCGTGCTCGCCAGGGATGCCGCCCCGGGGAAGGATCCCGGTCTGCTGCTGCGGGTCGCCGCCGCCTCCGGCCGCACCGGCCACCCCATCGCCCCCGCCGCGTTGGCCCGGCTCGCCGAGTCCGCACCGGAGCCGCGTTCGCCTTGGCCTGCCGAGGCCCGGCAGGACCTGGTGGCGTTGCTGGGCGCGGGGGAGGGGCTGGCCGATGTCGTCGAGGCGATGGACCGGGGTGGCCTGTGGGCGCGGCTGTTCCCCGAGTGGGGCGCGGTCCGCGACCTGCCGCCGCGCGACCCGGCCCACGTGTGGACCGTCGACCGGCACCTGGTGCAGACCACGGTCAACGCCGCCCGCCTGGTGACGTCGGTGGCGCGGCCGGACCTGCTCCTGCTCGGTGCGCTGCTGCACGACATCGGCAAGGGCCGCGACCAGGACCACTCCGTCGTCGGCGCCGCCCTCGCCGCCCAGATCGGCCGCCGCCTGGGCCTGCCCGCGGCCGATGTGGACACCCTCGCCGCGATGGTCCGCCACCACCTGCTGCTCCCGCACACCGCCACCCGCCGCGACGTCGACGACGAGTCCACCATCCACCGCGTCGTCGACACCCTCGGCGGTGACCCGGTCCTGCTCGACCTGCTGCACGCCCTCGCCCAAGCCGACTCCCTGGCCACCGGCCCAGGCGTGTGGACCGAGTGGAAGGCGCGCCTGCTGGCGGACCTGGTCACCCACTGCCGCACCGCCATGGCGGGCGGCACCCTCCCGGAACCCGTCGGCCTCGACGCCGCCCAACGCACCCTCGCCGAGTCCGTCGCCACCACCGGCAAACCGGACGTCCTGATCGAGCGGACTGCGGGCCAGGCGGCCACCACGATCACCCTGGCCACCCCCGACCGCCCCGGCGTCCTCTCCCGAGCAGCGGGCGTCCTGGCCCTCAACTCCCTAGAAGTCCACGCGGCCACCGTCGCCACCCACGCCACCACCGCCGTCGGCGTCTTCAGCGTGACCCCCCGGTTCGGCTCCCTGCCCGACCCGACCCTGCTGCGCGAGCAGTTCACCCGAGCCCTCTCCGGCTCCCTCTCCCTGGCCGCCGTCCTAGCCGCCAAAGAACGCGACTACGGCGGCCGGGCCACCGACGCCCCAGCCCCCAAAGTCCTCTGGTTCGACGACGAAGCGGGCGCCCCGCACTCGGTGGTCCTGGAACTGCGCGCCACCGACCGGATCGGCCTCCTCCACGACATAGCCACCGCCCTCGAATCCACCGACGTGAACGTCCAGTGGTCCAGGGCCACCACCCTCGGCCCCTCCGCCGTGGACGCCTTCGGCTTCACCCCACCCCCCATCCCCGACTGGCGGGCGCGGATCACCCAACGCGTACTGGACGCCGCCCGAGGTTGAGTAGTCCTACCCACCCCCACCCAAGTGCCCTCACACTGTGGCCCCCACCCTCCCCCCACAAGACTTCCCCTCGTCACGCCGAGCTCCACCACAGGCCGGGACCGGGACCCGCCGGGAATCCACACCCCCCGCCCCCGCCCAACTCGCCGCGACAAACCCCCGGGCGGGGCCCGAACGAGGGGTCGGGCCCCGCACCCGGGCGTTCCCCTTGCGCCGAGCGAGCCCACTCGCCCGCTCCGTCTCCGAGCCGGCCACCCCACCCCGGCTCACCGGCAGGCCAGTTCACTCGGTTTCCGGCCAGGCCACCCACTCGGTTCCCGGGCCAGCCCACGTACCCAGCTCATCGAGCCAGCCCACCCGGCCCGGCCATCGCTCCCGTAAGCCGCCGGTGCCCACCCGGCTCACCAAGCCAACCCACCCAACCCCAACCGCCCGGGCCAGCCCCGCCGCTGCTTCCGGAAGCCGCCGCCCCCAACTGCTCGATGGGGCGAACTTGGTTTGCGCGGGGCCCCTGCGCCACCCGTGGCAGGACCGCAAAGCTGGGGCCGAAAAGCATGGCCCTGTCCGCGCACAACGCTACGGGCACCGCTCCCCCACGCAAACCAAGTCCGCCCCATCGAGCCGCCGCGCGCAGCCCCCTGAGCTGGCCCACTCAACCCAATCGCCCGAGTGAGCCGCGTCAGCCTCACGGCTGCTCTCGGGGGCCGCTGCCTCTAACTGCTCGATGGGGCGAACTTGTTTTGCGCGGGGCCCCTGCGCCAGTCGTGGCAGGACCGCAAAGCTGGGGCCGAAGAGCATGGCCCTGTCCGCGCAGAACGCTACGACTGCCGCTCCCCCACGCAAAACAAGTCCGCCCCATCGAGCCGTCGCACTCAGCCCCCGAGCCAGCCCGCCCAGCCCAGCCGCCCGAGTCAGCCCCGCCAACCCAGCCATCGCTCCCGGAAGCCGCCGCCCCCAACTGCTCGATGGGGCGAACTTGTTTTGCGCGGGGCCCCTGCACCAGCCGTGGCAGGACCGCAAAGCTGGGGCCGAAAAGCATGGCCCTGCAGCGCACAACGCTACGACTGCCGCCACCCCCACACAAAACAAGTCCGCCCCATCGAGCCGCCGCACCCAGCCCCCGAGCCAGCCCACCAAACCAGCCCCCCGAGCCAGCCCGCCCAACCCAGCCCCCCGGGTCAGCCCCGCCAGCCCAACCCACCGAGCCGACCCACCCAGCCCAACCACCGCTCCCGGAAGTCGCTGGTGCCAACTGCTCGATGGGGTGGACCTGTTTTGTGTGGGGGGACGTCAGCCGTAGCTTTGTCGCGCTGCAGGGCCATGCTTTTCGGCCCCGGCTTTTGCGGTCCTGCCACGGCTGTCGTAGGGGCCCCGCACAAAACAGGTCCACCGCATCGAGCCTGCACTCAAATCGCGGATCCAGCCGATGGCGCAGCCGAGGCGAGGATCCAGCGTAAGGCGCGAAGCGACGAGCCGACCCTGTCCACACCCCATCCAATGGTCAGAACCGAGACGTCCGGGCAGCCTGCCCCCCAGGCCGACTACCCTCGACCCCAAGACCGCGTCACGCCGATCCACCGGGCCAGCGCCGCGGCCGACCGATCCGACCCGCAAGGCTGGAGTGCCGCACCCGTGTTCGACACCCTCTCCGACCGGCTCACCTCGGTCCTGCAGAACCTGCGGGGCAAGGGGCGGCTGAGCGAAACCGACATCGACACCACCGCGCGCGAGATCCGCATCGCGCTGCTGGAGGCCGACGTCGCGCTGCCCGTGGTGCGCGCCTTCATCGCCAAGGTCAAGGACCGCGCCAAGGGCGCTGAGGTGTCCGCGGCGCTGAACCCGGCGCAGCAGGTTGTCAAGATCGTCAACGATGAGCTGGTCGCGATCCTCGGCGGTGAGACCCGGCGGCTCAACCTGGCCAAGACCCCGCCGACGGTGATCATGCTCGCCGGTCTGCAGGGTGCCGGTAAGACGACGCTGGCTGGCAAGCTCGCCCGCTACCTCAAGGGGCAGGGCCACGCGCCGCTGCTGGTCGCCTGTGACCTGCAGCGCCCGAACGCGGTCACCCAGCTGCAGGTCGTGGCCGAGCGCGCGGGTGTGGCGGTGTTCGCCCCCGAGCCGGGCAACGGCGTCGGGGACCCGGTCGACGTGGCCAGGCGCGGTATCGACGAGGCCCGCCGTAGCCAGCACGACGTCGTCGTGGTCGACACCGCGGGTCGCCTCGGTGTCGACGAGGAGCTGATGCGCCAGGCCGCGGACATCAAGGCCGCGGTGGCCGCCGACGAGGTCCTCTTCGTCGTGGACGCGATGATCGGTCAGGACGCGGTGTCCACCGCGGAGGCCTTCCGCGACGGCGTCGGGTTCACCGGTGTCGTGCTGACCAAGCTCGACGGCGACGCCCGCGGTGGTGCCGCGCTCTCGGTGCGCGAGGTCACCGGTGTCCCGATCATGTTCGCCTCCAACGGCGAGAAGCTCGAGGACTTCGACGCCTTCCACCCGGACCGGATGGCGTCGCGGATCCTGGGCATGGGCGACGTGCTCACCCTCATCGAGCAGGCCGAGCAGCACTTCGACCAGGAGCAGGCCGAGAAGGCCGCCGCCAAGATCGGCACCGGCGAGCTCACGCTGGAGGACTTCCTCGAGCAGATGCTGGCCGTGCGCAAGATGGGCCCGATCGCCAACCTGCTGGGCATGCTGCCCGGCGCCGGTCAGATGAAGGACGCGCTGGCCCAGGTCGACGAGAAGCACATCGACCGGCTGCAGGCGATCATCCGGGGCATGACGCCCGCGGAGCGCCAGGACCCGAAGATGATCAACGCCTCGCGCAGGCTGCGCATCGCCAACGGCTCCGGCGTGCAGGTGCGCGACGTCAACGACCTGGTCAACCGGTTCTTCGAGGCCAAGAAGGTCATGCAGCAGATGGCGGGCCGCTTCGGCATGCCGGGCGGCGGGCGGGCCAACCAGCGCAAGCAGAAGGGCAAGAAGGGGAAGAAGGGCAAGGGGCCGACGCCGCCGCAGAAGCGCCTCGGGCTGCCCGGCGGCTTCCCCACCGCGCCCGGTGGCAACCAGCAGCAGCTCCCGCCCGCCTTCGGCGGCCTCGACGGCCTGCCCCCCGGGTTCGACCCTTCGCGGCTCAAGTTCCCCAAGCAGCCGTGACCGCGCTGCACCTGCGCGGGGTCGTGCTCCCCGGGGAGGACGAACGCGATCTGTGGATCGTCAACGGTCGCGTCCGCACCAACCCGGTTCCGGGGGCGGAGACCGTCGTCGACGGGGGCTACCTGCTCCCCGGCTTCGTCGACGCGCACTGCCACATCGGCATCGGCCCCCAGGGCCCTGTCGATCTGGACACCGCGGCCGAACAAGCCGTGGCCGACCGTGATGCGGGTGCGCTGCTACTGCGCGACTGCGGATCGCCTATAGACACGACGCCGCTGCAAGAGCGGTTGGACCTGCCGAGGATCGTGCGCGCCGGTAGGCACATCGCCCGCCCTAAGCGCTACATCCCGCACTTGGGCATCGACGTCGGTGATCCGGAGCAGTTGCCCGCCGCGGTAGCCGAGCAGGCCGCCGAGGGTGATGGCTGGGTCAAGCTCGTAGGCGACTGGATCGACCGCGACCGGGGCGACCTCGCCCCGCTCTGGTCGGATGAGGTGCTCGCCGAGGCGATCGCCGTTGCCCACGCCGCCGGAGCCCGGGTCACCGCGCACGTCTTCGGTGAAGAGGCGCTACCCGGTCTGATCAACGCGGGCATCGACTGCATCGAGCACGGCACTGGTCTCTCGGCGGACGTCATCGCCGAAATGGCCAAGAGGGGGACCGCGCTGGTTCCCACTCTTATCAACATCGAGAACTTCCCCGACATCGCCGCTAAGGCCACCAAGTACCCCGCATACGCGAGCCACATGGTCGACCTACACGCTCGCGCGGGCTCTATGGTCGCCCAGGCGATCGAAGCCGGTGTGCCTGTCTACGCGGGTACGGACGCGGGCGGCGGCATCGCCCACGGGCGCATCGTCGACGAGATCGTCGCCCTCCACCGGGCCGGTATGTCCGCCGAGAACGCCATCGCGGCGGGCTCGTGGGGCGCTCGGGCGTGGTTGGGGTGGTCTGGTCTGGACGAGGGGTCCGCGGCGGATGTGCTCGCCTTCGAGCAGGACCCGCGCAAGGATTTGGAAGTGCTGCGTGCCCCGAAGAGGATCATCCTGAGGGGCAGGATCGTCGGGTGATCGGGCCGGGCGGCCACGACCACCCCGGTTAGTCTCTGCGCACCGCAGGAATCGCCACGGATGACGGGGGAAAGCGATGGCACCACCTCCGCCCGGTGAGCCCACCGCCGCGCCCGCGGCGGAAGTCCCACCTGTGCCCGCCGCCGAACCCCAGCGCGACCACAAATGGGGTTTCGGCGCCTTCTTGCTCGTGTTCGCCGTCTTCGTGATGTCCGCGGTGGTCATCAACGCGGTCATCGGCCTCGCGGGCCCGGACTCCACCGACTCGATCACGGTGATCCTGGTCGGCACCATCGTCCCCACCGCACTGGCCACCCTCGCCACCCTGGTCGTCACCTGGGTGCGCGGCAACGGCCCCAAGATCGACCTGCGGCTGTCCTACAACCGCGACGACCTGCGCGCGGGCCTGAAGTTCGGCCTCATCGGCCTGGTGTGCACCACCGTCGCGGCGGCGATCTGGACCAGGGTCGTCGGTGAGGAGAACGCGACCTCGTCGCTGGGCACGCTGGTGGACAACCAGACCATGCCGGTGGCCGCCGCGATCACCCTGTTCCTCTACGTCTGGCTGGTCGGCCCGCTGTTCGAGGAGATCATCTACCGCGGCCTGCTCTGGGGCGCGCTCGAACGGCTGCGGTGGGGTCGGTGGGCGGTCTTCGCGCTGACCACCGCGATCTTCGCGGTCAGCCACCTGGAGCCGCTTCGCACCTCGCTGCTGCTGGTCATCGGCATCCCCATCGGCCTCGCCAGGCTCTACACGGGGCGGCTGGGCGCCAGTGTCGTTGCCCACCAGGTCAACAACTTCACACCCGCGCTCGCCGTCCTGCTCATCAGCCTGGGCGTGATGCACTCGTGAGCGACCTCGACCTCAACAGCGACCTCGGCGAGGGTTTCGGCGTCTGGCAGCTCGGCGATGACGAAGCCCTGCTGGATGTCGTCACCTCCGCTAACGTCGCCTGCGGTTTCCATGCGGGCGATGCCTCCACCATGCGCTCGGTCTGCGCTGCTGCGGCGGCTAGGGGAGTGTCTATAGGCGCCCAGGTGTCTTACCGCGACCTTGCCGGGTTCGGTCGCCGCTTCATCGACGTCGAACCGGCCAGACTCGCCGACGAGGTCCTCTACCAAATCGGCGCGCTAGAGGCCTTCGCGCGAGCCGCGGGCACCCGCGTCTCTTACGTCAAGCCGCACGGTGCGCTCTACAACGCCACCGTCCACCACGACGCTCAAGCCCAAGCGGTCGTGAACGGGGTTCGCGCGTTCGGAGACCTACCGATCCTCGGCCTACCGGGGTCGCGGCTGCTGGCCGAAGCAGGTGCCGCAGGTGTCGAAGAGGCCTTCGCCGACCGTGGCTACACCCCGGAGGGGACCCTTGTCCCGCGCGGCGAACCCGAGGCGTTGCTCATTGACACCGCCGCTGTGGTCGCCCGCGCGATCCGCCTCGCGGAAGCCGGGGAGATAGTCGCGGTCGACGGCACGGTGTTGGCGCTGCCCGCGCGGTCGTTGTGCCTGCACGGCGACACACCCGGGGCCGTGCACCACGCCCGCGCGGTCCGCCGAGCCCTGGAAGAAGCGGGCGTCACCCCCACCCCGTTCGCGGCATAGACCCCCGCGAGTTCTCCTCCCGGGACCGCGTCTGGCAGAATTGGTGGCTGTCCGTCGTGGCCGGACCCTCTCACCGTGCCGTGACACCCGAAACCTTCGGGCGCGGTCCCGACCCCACACGGGACCGCCGCGCCCGGCACCGCATGTCGAGAGCTTTGAGGAGCACCCCTACCCGTGGCTGTCAAGATCAAGCTGCAGCGCCTCGGAAAGATCCGCGCGCCGTACTACCGCATCATCGTCGCCGACGCCCGCACCCGCCGCGACGGCAAGGCGATCGAGACGATCGGCCGCTACAGCCCGAAGGAGGAGCCGAGCCTCATCGAGGTCGACTCCGAGCGGGCCCAGTACTGGCTGGGTGTCGGCGCCACGCCGACCGACCCGGTGAAGCACCTGTTCGAGGTCACCGGCGACTGGCAGAAGTTCAAGGGCCTGCCGGGCGCCGAGGGCACCCTGCGGGTCAAGGAGCCCAAGCCGAGCAAGCAGGAGCTGTTCGAGGCCGCGCTCAAGGCCGCAGGCGACGAGCCCGGCACCGAGGCGACCACCCCGAAGAAGAAGTCCGCGCCGCGCAAGGTCGAGGACACCCCCGCCGAGGCGGAGGCCGCGGCCGAGTGAGTGCCCTCGCGGACGCCCTCGAACACCTCGTGCGCGGCATCGTGGACAACCCCGATGACGTGCAGGTCGAACTCGTCACCACCCGGCGCGGCCGCACCCTCGAGGTGCACGTCAACCCGGAGGACCTCGGCAAGGTGATCGGCCGGGGCGGCCGCACCGCGACCGCGCTGCGGACCGTGATGGCCGGGGTCGGCGGTCGCGGTATCCGGGTGGACGTGGTCGACACCGACCACTGATCGGGTCGAGCGATGGACAAGCAGGACCTGGTCGCGGTCGGCCGGGTGGCCAAGGCGCACGGGATCCACGGCGAGCTCGCCGTGGACGTGCGCACGGACACCCCGGCGTTGCGGTTCGCCCTGGAGGCGACCGTGACCGCGCGACTGCGCGACGGGTCGCACCGCCCGCTGACGGTGTCAGCCGCCCGGCAACACGCCGGGCGGCTGCTCGTCCGCTTCGCCGAGGTCCCCGACCGCACCGCCGCTGAGGCGTTGCGCGGGGCCCTCCTGCTCGCGGACACGGCAGACCTGCCGCCTATAGACGACCCCGACGAGTTCTACGACCACGAGTTGGCGGGCTTGTCCGCCGAACTGGTCGACGGAACCCGGGTCGGCACGGTTCGGGAAGTCACCCACGGCCCCGGCAGTGACCTCTTGGTCATCGACCGCGATGGCACCGAGGTCCTGATCCCGTTCGTGCGCGAGATCGTCCCCGTGGTCGACGTGCGCGGCGGCCGGGTCGTGCTGGACCCGCCGGAGGGCCTGATCGACCCGGACAACGCCGTGGAAGCGAAAGGCGCGACTGACTAGTGCGCGTCGACGTCGTCACGATCTTCCCCGAGTACCTGGAGCCGCTGCGCGGCGCGCTGCTCGGGCGCGCCATCGAGCGCGGCCTGCTCACCCTCGGCGTCCACGACCTGCGCCAGTGGACCTACGACGTGCACAAGGCGGTCGACGACAGCCCGTACGGCGGCGGCCCCGGCATGGTCATGAAGCCGCAGGTGTGGGGTGAGGCGCTCGACGAGGTGTGCGCCGGGCCGACACCCCGGCTGGTCGTCCCCACCCCGGCCGGTCGGCCGTTCACCCAGGCCCTGGCGCACGAGTACGCGGCAGAGGAGCGCCTGGTGTTCGCCTGCGGCCGCTACGAGGGCATCGACCAGCGGGTCGTCGACGACGCCGCGACCAGGATGCGGGTCGACGAGGTGTCCATCGGCGACTACGTGCTCGTCGGGGGCGAGGTCGCGGTCATGGTGATCGTCGAGGCCGTGGCCCGGCTGCTGCCCGGTGTCCTGGGCAACCCGGTCTCGGCCCAGCAGGACTCCTTCTCCGACGGCCTGCTCGAGGGCCCCAGCTACACCCGGCCCGAGGTGTGGCGCGACCGCCCGGTGCCCGACGTGCTGCGCTCAGGCAACCACGCCGCGATCGCCCGCTGGCGGCGGGACCGCTCGCTGGAGCGCACCTTCGCCCGCAGGCCCGACCTGCTGGCCGCGCTCCCGCCCGAGCACCTGGACAAACACGATCGGGCCATGCTGGACACATTGCGTGCGGGGGCCGATTTCGGGTCCGGCGACCGGGTCTGACATACTTTCCGGGTTGACGCGCCCCCGGCGCGTCCCACCAGACCACCCGCGCCAGGCAGTTCGGCACGACGCCGCCCTGGCCGGGACGTACGAAGCATCGTGACGAAGACGAGGACGGACTACCGATGAACACCCTGGATGCCCTGGACGCCAAGTCGCTGCGTTCCGACATCCCGGACTTCCGCCCGGGTGACACGCTGAAGGTCCACGTTCGCGTCATCGAGGGTTCTCGCTCGCGCGTCCAGGTGTTCCAGGGCGTGGTCATCCGCCGCCAGGGCGGCGGGATCCGCGAGACCTTCACCGTCCGCAAGGTCTCCTTCGGCGTCGGGGTCGAGCGCACCTTCCCGGTGCACACCCCCAACATCGCCGAGATCGAGGTCGCCCGCCGCGGCGACGTGCGCCGGGCGAAGCTGTACTACCTGCGCGAGCTGCGCGGCAAGGCCGCCAAGATCAAGGAGAAGCGGGAGCCGCAGACCGCTTCCTGACGCGGCCAGCACACCCGCTCACGTACGCTCACGTGCGTGGTCGACCGCCCTCCTCACCGTGTGCCACCGGACGCCGTGGCAGAGTCGGAGCACTCCCGTCGGGAGGCGGTCGACCGTACCCGTGACCACGAGCGCGCGGCCGGTGCCGACCAGGGGGTCAAGCACACGGAACCGATCAAGCGCGAGGTGAACGGGCACCGGGTCAACGGTGCCAAGGTCAACGGCGCCCCGGTCCAGGGGCCGCCGCAGGTCAACGGCGCCGCGGTCAACGGGTCCCAGGTCAACGGTTCGCGGGTGAACGGCAAGCCGGTTCCCGGGCGCGAGGCCCGCACCGAGCCGATCCGGCGGAAACCCCCCGTCCCCGAGGTGCCCGACCTGCCTGAGGTGGCGCCCGCCGACCCCGAGTTCTGGTTCGGCGCGCCGCTGCCCGAGGAGCCGTCCGCGGACTGGTTCCCGGCCGCCGCGACCCGCTCCGCCGCCGAGCGCCCGAGTCCCCGCCCCGACGGGTACACCCGTCCGGGCGGCACCCCGGGACCACCCCCGGTTGGTGATGTGGCGCAGGTCACCGGCGCGCATCATTCGAAGATGGTGCCGACCGAAGACGACACCGACGAGACCGTCCCGGTGTCGCGGACCACCTACCCGCCCACGCGGGTGGACCCGCCGCCGACCCACCTCGGCGGTGGCTCCCGGGCCGACCTGCCGGTGGTCGGTCCGCAGCGCCGACCCGATTCCCCCTCGCGGTCGGACCTCCCCGTCGTGGGGCCGGTCGATCACCACTCGCGCCAAGACCTCCCCGCCGCGGGCCAGCGGTCCCGCCCGGACCTGCCGGTGCCGGGTCCGGTCGAGCCCCCGCGCAAGGACCCCGCCCAGCCGTCGGTGAAGCTGTCGGAGCTGATCGAGCCCGCCGACTGGGAGGTCGAGGAAGCGGAAGAGGCAGCGAAGGCCAAGCCGCCCGCGGACGTCCCGGACGTCGACCTCACCGCTCTCATCCCGCGTGTGCGGTCGCGCGCGCAGGAGATCCCCACCTCCACGTCCAAGCGCAGGCGCGCGAAGACCGCTCAGGAAGAGCGCCCCAAGGGCGGTAGGCACCGCCGCCCACCGCGCAGGCAGCCGTTGTGGCGCGAGATCCTCACCTTGATCGGCGTCGCGCTGCTGCTGACGTTCCTGATCCAGCACTTCATCGGCCGCGTCTACTCGATCCCCTCGGGCTCCATGGAGCAGACCCTGCACGGGTGTCCCGGCTGCAGCGGTGACCGCGTCTTCGTCGACAAGGTCGTCTACATGTTCCGCGACCCGACCCCCGGTGACGTCGTCGTGTTCAAGGGCCCCAACACCTGGACCGAGCACGACGTGGCGGCCAACGAGAGCAGCAACCCCGTCACCCGCGCGCTGCGCTACGCCGGGTCCTTCATCGGCATCGCCCCGCCGGACGAGCGCGACTTCGTGAAGCGGGTGATCGCCGTCGGCGGCCAGACCGTGGAGTGCTGCGACGAGCAGAACCGGGTGCTGGTCGACGGGAAGCCGCTCGACGAGCCCTACATCTACTGGGAGGGCGGCAACCCCAACTCGCAGAAGGAGTTCGCCCGGGTTACCGTGCCCGAGGGCACGCTGTGGGTGATGGGCGACAACCGGAACAACTCCAGCGATTCCCGCTTCCAGGGTGGTGGCGGTGTGCGCGGAGTGGTCCCGCTTGGCAAGGTCATCGGCAAGGCCCGCTACATCGTGCTCCCGCCGTCGCGCTGGCGCGGCGTCGGCGACCACAACCCGCAGGCGGGTCCGGAGTTGTCCGCGGCGGGGTGGCAGCAGGGGGTTCCGCTGGGTGTCGGCTTGGCCGCCGCCTGGCCGTTGCTGTGGCTCTCGCGCCGCGTGAAGTACGCACTCACACCCAGGAAGGCTGAATAGCTTGTCGGACGCACACGGTGTCGTGCCAGGGGACGGACGCGGCACCGAGGATCTCGACGTCATCGAACCGGACACCACAGCCGAATCCGGCCCACCGCGGGCCACACCGGACACCGGCAGCGCCGAGCGGACCGAGCAGGCGGACACGGCCGACGGGGGCGAACCGGCCAAGCCGGAGAAGAAGAAGCGCCCGTTCTGGGTGGAGCTGCCGATCCTGATCGGCGTCGCGCTGGTGCTGACGATCATCATCCAGTCGTTCATCGCCCGGGTGTTCGTGATCCCGTCGGAGTCGATGGAGCAGACCCTGCACGGCTGCCCCGGCTGCTCGGGCGACCGGATCCTGGTCGACCGGGTCGTGTACTACTTCCGCGACCCCGAGCCCGGCGACGTGGTGGTGTTCGAGCGGCCGGACACCTGGGACGCCGACGGACCGGTCACCCGCTCGGACAACGCCGCGGTGGCCTGGCTGCAGGACTTCGGCTCGCAGTTCGGCCTGGCCGAGCCGAGCAACGAGGACGTGGTCAAGCGGGTCATCGCGGTCGCGGGCCAGACCGTGGAGTGCTGCGACGCCGAGCAACGCGTCCTGGTCGACGGCAAACCGCTCGACGAGCCCTACATCAACCGCACCTTCGGTCCGAACGAGGACCAGCTGAAGTTCGCGAAGATCACCCTCCCCCCGGGGATGCTGTGGGTCATGGGGGACAACCGGAACTTCTCCGCGGACTCGCGCATCCAGGGCGGTGGCAAGGCCAACGGGTTCGTGCCGGTGGACAACGTCATCGGCAAGGCGCGCTACATCATCCTGCCGCCGTCGCGGTGGCGCGGGGTCGGCGACCACAACCCGCAGGCGCTGGCGGTTCCCGCGTGGCAGGCCGGGCTCCCGGCGGGCATCGGCATCGCCGCCGCGTGGCCGACGCTGTGGCTGGGCAGGCGACTGCGCGGGGTACTGGTTCGCGGGGTGCTGGTGCGCGGGCACGGCAAGCGGGCCGGATAGGCTGCCGGGGTGTCCGAAGGATCTTCCGCGCCCGACGAGGACAAGACCCCTGAGGACGAGCGCCCGGGGGCCGCGAAACCCAAGCGGCAGCGCAAGAAGCGCCCGTTCTGGGTGGAGCTGCCGATCTTGCTGGTGGTCGCGCTGGTGCTGACGGTGATCATCCAGTCGTTCATCGCGCGGGTGTTCGTGATCCCGTCGGAGTCGATGGAGCAGACCCTGCACGGCTGCCCGGGCTGCACCGGCGACCGCGTCGTCGTCGACAAGCTCGTCTACACCTTCGGCGATCCCGAGCCGGGCGAGGTCGTCGTGTTCAGCAGGCCCGACACGTGGAACCGGGCGGAGTTCATCGCGTCGCGCTCGGGCAACGGGTTCGTCCGGTGGCTGCAGGGGGTCGGCGCCAAGTTCGGCTTCGCCGCGCCCGACGAGGACGACGTGGTGAAGCGGGTCATCGCCGTTGGCGGGCAGACCGTCGAGTGCTGCGACGACGACAACCGGGTGCTGGTCGACGGGAAACCGCTCGACGAGCCCTACGTCTACTGGGACCCGGAGCGCAACCAGCAGCAGGAGGAGTTCGACGCGGTGTCGGTGCCCCCGGGCAAGCTGTTCGTCATGGGGGACAACCGCAACAACTCGGCCGACTCCCGGGTGCAGGGCGGGGGCGGCCAGCAGGGGCTGGTGCCGGTGGACAACGTCATCGGCAAGGTGCGCGCGGTGATCCTGCCGCCGTCGCGGTGGCAGGGGGTCGGCGACCACAACCCGCAGGCTCTCTCGGCTCCCGCGTGGCAGGCGGCGCTCCCGGCCGGGGTCGGACTCGCCGCGGCGTGGCCGACGTTGTGGCTGCTCAGGCGGACGCGCTCGCTGGTACCGGTGCGCAGGGGGAAGCGGTGACGGAGATGCTGGATCAGTCGCTGCGGCCCCCCAGGGCGGTGTTGCGGCGTGACACGGGCACATGGGGCTTACAGACCGCGTTGCACCGGCGCGGGTTGGGGCCCGTCGCCGGTGTGGACGAGGCAGGCCGGGGCGCGTGCGCCGGGCCGCTCGTCATCGCCTCCTGCGTCTTGCGCCCCGGTGACGCCGCCCGCCTCGACGGGCTCACCGACTCCAAGCTGATGACCGCCGCCGCCAGGGACCGGATGTTCGACCTGGTCCGCGCCCGCGCCGTCGACTACGCGGTGGTGGTCGTGCCCACCGCGGAGGTCGACCTCACCGGCGTGCACTTCGCCAACATCGAGGGCATGCGGCGCGCGGTGGCCAGGCTGACCACCCACCCCGGGTACGTGCTGGTCGACGGCTTCCGGGTGCCCGGCCTGACCGCGCCCAGCATGCCGGTGCTCAAGGGCGACCAGGCCGCGGCCTGCGTCGCGGCGGCGTCCGTGCTGGCCAAGGTCACCAGGGACCGGATCATGACCGACCTGCACGAGCGGCTGCCGGAGTACCGGTTCGACGTGCACAAGGGGTACTGCACGGGGCTGCACACGCGCGCGCTGCGCGAGCACGGCCCCAGCCACGAACACCGTTGGTCCTACGCCAACGTCGCCGCCGCGGGCCTCGCCCACGGGATGCGCGCGCCACACCGGGTGGCGCTGAGTGTGGCGGCGACCGCCGTGGTCCAGAATGGTGGACCCCCGCAGTAGCGGGCGGGACAGGCACGACCAGGAGGGGCGCGCGGGGAGATGAGCGCGGAGGATCTCGAGAAGTACGAGACCGAGATGGAGCTGCAGCTCTACCGGGAGTACCGCGACATCGTGGGGCAGTTCGCCTACGTGGTCGAGACCGAACGGCGGTTCTACCTGGCCAACGGCGTCGACGTGCAGGTCCGCGACGCCGACGGCGAGGTCTACTTCGAGGTGCGGATGTCCGACGCCTGGGTGTGGGACATGTACCGGCCCGCCCGGTTCGTCAAGAACGTCCGGGTGATCACGTTCAAGGACGTCAACGTCGAGGAGCTCGACAAACCCGATCTCCGGCTGCCGGAGGACGGCCCCTTCAGCGGCTGACCCCACCAGTTATCCACAACGCCCCCGGTTGTCCACAGTTCCAGGACACCCCTGGCCGACCCACCCCGCCGCACCGCACCGTTGTGGTGGGCCCGGCGACCGCCGCGCCCGCCACACGGATCGGGAGCGGACATGGCACGACACCTTCGGGTGGGGGCGCTCGGCGAGGACATCGCCGCGCGGTACCTGACGACCAGCGGGCTGGTCGTCCTCGCCCGCAACTGGCGCTGCGAGCTCGGTGAGCTCGACGTCATCTGCGGTGACGACGGCAGGCTGGTGGTCTGCGAGGTCAAGACCCGCACCGGCACCCACTACGGCGGGCCAGCCGAGGCCGTCACCGACGAGAAGGCCCGCCGCGTCCGGGCGCTGGCCCGCCGCTGGCGGCTCGACAACGGCATCGGCCCGGTGGAGATCCGCTTCGACATCGTCTCGGTGCTCCTGCCGCGCGACGGCGAGCACAGCGTCCGGCACCTGCGCGGGGTGTTCTGATGGTGCTCTCGCGGGTGTGGTCGGTGGCCCTGTCGGGGGTCGACGGCATCCCGGTGGAGATCGAGGCCGACATCGGCGGCGGCAGGCCCCGCACCCAGATCGTCGGGCTGCCCGACGCCGCCCTGAACGAGGCCAAGGACCGCGTCCGCGCCGCCGTGCGCAACAGCGGCATGGTCTGGCCGGACCAGTTGGTCACCTTCGCCCTGTCGCCGGCGGCGCTGCCCAAGGGCGGCTCCGGCTACGACCTTGCGTTGGCGGTGTCGGTGCTGGTCGCCGACCGGCGGCTCCCCGCCGAGGCCTTCGCCGACACGGTCCTCGTCGGCGAACTCGCCCTCGACGGCAGGCTCCGCCCGGTCAAAGGTGTCCTGCCCTGCCTGCTCGCCGCCCGCCGCGCGGGCCTGCGCCGGGCGATCGTGCCCGTCCACGCCCTCCCCGAGGCCTCCCTCGTCAGCGGCTTGGAGATCCTGGGCGCGGGGACGCTGTCCGAGCTCGTCACGTGGTCCCAGGGCACCTCAGACGCCCTCTGCGTGCCCGACCCGCCCCCGACCGCCCTGGCGGCCGACCACCCCGACCTGGTCGACGTGGTGGGCCAGCCGGAGGGGCGTTGGGCGCTGGAGGTCGCCGCCGCCGGTGGCCACCACGTCCTGCTCGCGGGTCCACCCGGCACCGGCAAGACAATGCTCGCCAGGCGCCTCCCCGGCCTGCTGCCCGGCTTGTCCCCGGAACAGGCCCTCGAGGTCACCGCCATCCACTCCGTGGCGGGCGCCCTGACCGCCGACGCACCCCTGATCACCGCACCCCCGTTCGTCGCCCCACACCACACGGCCTCCATAGCGGCCCTGGTCGGCGGCGGCTCGGGCCTGGCCAAACCCGGCGGCATCAGCAGAGCCCACTTCGGCGTCCTGTTCCTGGACGAGGCCGCCGAGTTCGCCTCAGACCGCCTGGAGGCCCTGCGCACCGCCCTGGAGGAGGGCGAGATCCGCCTGGCCCGCCGCGACGGCGTGGTCGTCTACCCGGCCCGCTTCCAGTTGGTCCTGGCCACCAACCTCTGCCCCTGCGCCCCACCAAGAGACGCCGACTGCGTCTGCCCACCCCAGGTCCGCAGGCGCTACACCGCCCGCCTCTCCGGCCCCCTCCTGGACCGAGTAGACCTCCGAGTCCGCATGCGCCCCATCACCGCCATGTCCCGCACCCTCGACCCCGAACCGGAGTCCACCACCACAGTCCGAACCCGGGTGGCCGAGGCCAGAGCCAGAGCCACCCACCGCTGGTCCCCCCACGGCTGGCGCACCAACGCCGAAGTCCCCGGCCCAGCCCTCCGCCGCGAGTTCGCGCTGCCAAGGGAAACCACCGCCCTCCTGGACCGAGCCCTGTCCACCGGTGCAGTGACCGCCCGAGGCGCCGACCGCTGCCTCCGAGTCGCCTGGACCCTCGCCGACCTGGCCAGCCACCCCCAACCCACCCGAGACCACGTCACCGCCGCCCTCGACTTCCGCGACCGAAAACTCACCTGACCCGCCCTGCCCTCGGGAGCCCGCCCTGCTCCGCCCAGCCTTCGGCCGCGAGTGGCCTGGAGCTTGGCGGATCTGCAGGGCGCCTCGACCCCCGCGCGATCACGTCGCCGCTGCGCTTGAGCCGTGATCGAAAGCTCACCTGATCCGATCACCCACCCAGGAGTCCGCCATGCCCGCCCAAACCTTCCGCCGCGAGTGGCCTCGCCGCTCGCCGACCACTCCCAGCCCAGCCGAGACCACGTCACGGCCGCCCTCGACTTCCGCGACCGAAAGCTCACCTGACCCGCCCGCCCGCCGCCGTGAGTGGCGTCGATCTTGGCGGACCTAGTGGGAGCACCCCGATCCACCGCGCGATCACGTGGCCGCTGCGCTCGAGTTCCGTGATCGCATAGTCGCCCATTTCCTCTGTCCAAGCCGGATCAGCCTGTTTCTGGCTGCTCTGATCATTGTCATTTCGTGTGAAACCAAGGAGTTCGTGATGAGTCATGTCGTGGTTCCCGCGCGCCTTCTTCCCGGTGAGTGGCGGGTTGTGCCGACCAGATCCGGGGGAGTGCGGGCGAAGTTCGTCGTGGGTCGTAGGCGGGTTGTGCGTGGGGAGTGGGGGAGGGGCCGTGGATGAGGTTCGGTTGGCTCGGGCCTACTTGTCCCGGGTTGCGGAGCCGCCCGCGGGGGCGTTGGGGGTGTTGGTCGAGCACCTCGGGCCGGTGGAGGCGGCTGGGTTGGTTCGGCGCGGGGAGGTTCCTCGGGCGGTGTTGGACGAAACCTCTGCGCGGGCGGGGGTGGAGGTCGCAGCGGCGGATTTGGAGCGGGCGGCTGCGGCTGGGATTCGGCTGGTCACGCCGGAGGATGAGGAGTGGCCTGCTTGGCCGCTGCTGTGCCTGGCGAACGCGCGGGATCGGGGGCTTCGGTGGGCGGCGCCGCCGTTGGCGTTGTGGGTTCGGGGGCCGGCCCAGCTCGATGAAGTCCTGGGGCGGTCGGCGGCGATCGTTGGGGCTAGAGCGGCGACCTCGTACGGGGAGCACACGGCGGCGGAGTTCGCGTATGAGCTGGCTGGACGGGGTGTCACCGTGGTCTCGGGTGCGGCTTTCGGCATCGACGGCGCGGCGCACAGGGGGGCGTTGGGGGCTCAGGGGACAACGCTCGCGGTTCTGGCTTGTGGGGCGGACATCAGCTACCCGGCGGCGCACACGACGTTGCTCAACCACGTCGCGAAGCAGGGGGCCGTGATCAGCGAGTACCCGCCGGGGACGACTCCGGCGAAGTACCGGTTCCTGGTGCGCAACCGCCTGATCGCCGCGCTGGCCGTCGGCACGGTCGTGGTCGAGGCCGGTCGGCGCAGCGGGGCGCGCAACACCGCCGCTTCGGCCGCGGCGCTGGGCAAGCCCGTGCTGGCGGTCCCCGGGCCGGTCAGTTCGCCGATGTCGCAGGGGTGCCACGACCTGATCCGCTCCGGCACCGCGACCCTGGCCACCTCCGTCCCGGACATCCTGGAGGCGGTCGGCGCCATCGGCGACGTGGCCGACCCGCGAGCGCCCTCGCCCCCGCGCCCGACCGACGGCCTGGCCCCGCAGGCGGTCCAGCTGCACGACGCACTGTCCCGCTCGTCCCCGGCACCACCCGACCACCTGGCCCGCGCCTGCGGCGTCCCGCTGGAACGGGTCCGAGCCCTGCTCCCCGAGCTCGAACTCGTCGGCCTGGCCAGGCGCACCGAGGAGGGCTGGTTGGGCACCTGAGGAATGCGGAGTTGATGTTCGTGGGCGCGGGGGGTGTGGCGATGCTTGACCACGCCTGGCTCGTGCCGCAGCGTGGCGGGGTGTCACGTGCTGGTGGTCGAGCAGGCAGAGGTCGAGGGGGGCAGAACCCCCGGGCGGACCTGCTCGCCGTACGGGATCGGCTGCCGGAGCCGGTGCGCGCCGCCCTGGTCCAGTACGAGCGGCATCTCACGCACGAACGGGGGCACTCCCCCCACACGGTCCGCGCCTACCTGGGGGACGCGGTGTCCCTCTTGGGCTTCCTGGCCGGAATCGACTCGCCCGCAGGCCCTCGATCGGGTGAATTCAGTCCACCGTTGGGCGAAGCGGGACGGCCGGGGGATGCCGGGGACGGGGTGGTCAGCGGGGGTGGTCACCGACCAGGCACAGCGGGTGCCATTGCGCAACTTGCCAGGATGGCGGGAAACGGCGACTCCGTTCCGTACGACGATGGTGACTGTGGCGACCCGAATCCGAGCGCTGACCCCGCCGCCGGGGAATCCGGCGCCCTCCGACCGGCGTTGGACGACGACGTGGCAATGACCGAGGTACCCGTCCCGGCCGGGGCTCGCGAGCGGGCGGGCGCGACCGGGCTCGCCGGGGTGGATGTGGAGTTGCCCGGCCTGCGCGCGTGGTTGGCCGCCCAGCACGCCGCCGGGGTCGGGCGGACGACGCTCGCGCGGCGCGCGGCGGGGGCGCGCGGTTTCACCGCGTGGGCGCACCGGGAGGGGTACCTGTCGGCCGACGCCGGGGCGCGACTGGTGGCGCCCAAGCGCCAGCGCGTGCTGCCGTCGGTGTTGCGCCAGGACCAGGCCGACGGCGTGATGCTGGCCTCAGCGGCGGGCGCGCGCGAACAGGACCCGGTCGCGCTGCGTGATCACGCCGTGGTCGAGCTGCTGTACGCGACCGGGGTTCGCGTCTCCGAGCTGTGCGGACTCGACGTGACCGACCTCGACCTGCGCGAGCGGTTGGCCACCGTGCTCGGCAAGGGCGGCAGGCAACGGGTGGTGCCGTTCGGCGCACCCGCCGCCACCGCGGTCGCCCTGTGGCTCGACCAGGGCCGTCCGTCACTTGCCCGCGCCGATTCCCCCCGGGCACTGTTGCTGGGAACTCGCGGCGGAAGGCTCCACCCCAGTGCCGTACGGCGTATCGTGCATGGGGTGACCACCGCCGTGCCGGGGGCACCGGACCTCGCTCCGCACGGCCTTCGTCACTCAGCGGCGACACACCTGCTCGAAGGAGGTGCTGACCTTCGTAGCGTCCAGGAGTTACTCGGTCACGCTACGCTCTCAACGACGCAGCTCTACACCCACGTGACCGTCGAACGGCTGAAGGCGATCCATGACCGTACCCACCCCCGTTCCCGATGACCGCGGGAATGGCACCCGGGCATCGGCGCGGCCATCGCGGGCAGGCGGGTCCGCTGGACCGGCGGACCAGGTGAGAGGCACCGCCGCCCCCTACGGCGAGGGCCAGACCTCCGGGGTGCTGCCCGGCGACAACCGCACCGCCGACGACGTCGAGGCGGGCATCGTCGCGCTCTGGCGCCGCTTCGGCCAGGGCCGCGACCAGGCCCTGCGCGACCGGCTCGTGCTGCACTACGCCCCGCTGGTCAAGTACGTCGCGGGCCGGGTCGGCACCGGCCTGCCCGCGCACGTCGACGTCTCCGACCTCATCCAGTCCGGCATCTTCGGCCTGGTCGACGCGATCGAGAAGTTCGAGCCCGAGCGCGGCCTGAAGTTCGAGACGTACGCCATGCAGCGCATCCGCGGCGCGATCCTCGACGACCTGCGCGCCCAGGACTGGGTGCCGCGCACCGTGCGCGGCCGGGCCCGCGAGGTCGAGCGCGGCATCGAGCGGCTCGGCGCCAAGCTGCAGCGCACCCCCAACGACGCCGAACTCGCCGACGAGCTCGGCCTGTCGGTCGGCGAGTTGCGCGACGTCTACGCCCAGCTCCAGCTGACCAGCGTGGTGGCGCTCGACGAGCTGGCCGCGGCGGGCCGTGGCGTCAACTCCCTCGCCGACGTGCTCGAGGACGAGGCGGCCGAGGACCCGGTCGCGCTCCTGGTCGACCAGGACAACCGCCGCCAGCTCGCCGAGGCCATCGGCCTGCTCGTCGAACGGGACCGGGTGGTGGTGACCCTCTACTACTTCGAGAACCTCACCCTCGCCGAGATCGGCCGCGTCCTCGGCGTCACCGAGTCGCGGGTCTGCCAACTGCACACCAGGGCCGTCCTGCGGCTGCGCGCCAAGCTGATGGAAACCGCCGAGGTCTGATCACCTCCTCACTGGTTGTCAGAACTGGTTGTCGGAGCGTCGAGTTCAGGGAACGGGCAAGAGCCGCACGCGCGGGCGGTGGAGGGCGACGAGCGGGTTCAGGTACTCGTCGCCCCGGCGTAAACCCCAGTGCAGGCACGCGGAGGCACAGCCCGGGTGACCGGCCACCAGGAGACCGATCTGATCACCCCGGCGCACGACCGCGCCCGCGGTGACCGTCGGCTCCACCGGCTCGTAGGTGGTCCGCAGCCCGCCCACGTGCCGCACCGACACGACTCCGCGGTCCACCACGACCCCCGCGAACGCCACCACCCCGTCCGCGGCGGCCAGCACCGGCTCACCGACCGCCCCCGGTAAGTCGACCCCGCGGTGCCCCGGCCCGTACGGCGACGCGGGCGCCGCGAACGGCCGGGCCACCGGTCGCGCCGGGACCAGCGGTGACGCGTACGTCGAGGTCCACCGCGGCGGCTCGACCGCGGCGACCGCGTCGCCGGTCCACAGCAGCAGGGAGGCCGCCAGCAAGGCGGCGAGTTTGCGCAGGTCACAGTGCATGTGACCACGGTGCCGGTGGTGGGTGGGGCGGCGCCAGGGGTGGCCGCGACCTGTGGACAACCGGAGGGGTTGTGGACAACGCGGACGGCGACGTGCACTCCGATTCCGGATCCGCGGCACCCCCGGCGTACACTTCGCACCGCGTCCTGTGGTCTCCACCGGACGACTTCGCGTGCCAGTGCGCGTCCGCGCTCCCACAGAGCGCGGTCACCGACGCCCGGCGGTCTCGATGGTGTCCCACCACCGGGTCCGGGCGTCCGCACGGCACCAGGGCGGTGGGCCACCGGGTCCGCCGCGACAACCGCGTCCGCGCGCACGGCCCAAACACCCGGGCGCGCCCGAACGAAGAGGTGCGAAACCGGCCATGGCCGTCGTCACCATGAAGCAGTTGCTGGATTCCGGCGTGCACTTCGGGCACCAGACCCGCCGCTGGAACCCGAAGATGAAGCGGTACATCCTCACCGACCGCAACGGCATCTACATCATCGATCTGCGCCAGACGCTGACCTACATCGACCGCGCGTTCGAGTTCGTCAAGGAGACCGTCGCCCACGGCGGCTCGATCCTGTTCGTCGGCACCAAGAAGCAGGCGCAGGAGGCCATCGCCAGCGAGGCCAAGCGGGTCGGGATGCCGTTCGTGAACCAGCGCTGGCTGGGCGGCATGCTCACCAACTTCTCCACCGTCCACAAGCGCCTCCAGCGCCTCAAGGAGCTCGAGGCGATGGAGCAGACGGGCGGTTTCCAGGGTCTCACCAAGAAGGAGATCCTGATGCTCACCCGGGAGAAGGACAAGCTCGACCGCACCCTCGGCGGTATCCGCGACATGGCGAAGGTCCCCTCCGCCATCTGGATCGTGGACACCAAGAAGGAGCACATCGCCGTCGGCGAGGCGCGCAAGCTGCACATCCCGATCGTGGCGATCCTCGACACCAACTGCGACCCCGACGAGGTCGACTACCCGATCCCGGGCAACGACGACGCGATCCGCTCCGCCGCGCTGCTGACCAAGGTCGTCGCCGAGGCGGTCGCCGCCGGTCTGATCGCCCGCTCCGGCGCGCGCAACGGCTCGGACAAGCCCGAGGCGGCCGCCGAGCCGCTGGCCGAGTGGGAGCAGGAGCTGCTCGCGGGTGCCGAGACCGCCGCCGCCGACGGCGAGCAGGCCGCGACCGCGGTCGCCGAGGCGACCGAAACCCCCGCCGAGTCCTGAGCACCACACCCCGGCGGGCCGCACGGCCCGCCGGGGTGCCCCCACGCGCGTACCCGAAGAAGGACGGAAAACGCACGATGTCGAACTTCACCGCGGCTGACGTCAAGAAGCTCCGGGACCTGACCGGCGCCGGGATGATGGACTGCAAGAAGGCGCTCACCGAGACCGACGGCGACTTCGAGAAGGCAGTCGAGATCCTGCGCATCAAGGGTGCCAAGGACGTCGGCAAGCGCGCTGAGCGCGCCACCGCACAGGGCCTGGTCGCCGCCGACGGCGGTGTGCTGGTCGAGCTGAACTGCGAGACCGACTTCGTCGCCAAGAACGAGGAGTTCCAGGAGCTGGCGAACAAGATCGTCGCCGCCGCGAAGTCCTCCGGCGCCGCTGACCTCGACGCCCTCAAGGCCGCCGCCCTCGACGGGTCGACCGTCGAGGACACCGTGCAGGCCCTCTCGGCCAAGATCGGCGAGAAGCTGGAGCTGCGCCGGGTGGTCAACTTCACCGGCACCGTCAGCACCTACCTGCACAAGCGCGCCTCCGACCTGCCCCCGGCGGTCGGCGTGCTCGTCGAGTACACCGGTGCAGGCGACGACGTGGCCAAGCAGACCGCGCAGCAGATCGCGGCCATGAAGCCGCGCTACGTCACCCGCGACGAGGTCCCCGGTGACATCGTCGAGGGCGAGAAGCGCATCGCCGAGGAGACCGCCCGCGAGGAGGGCAAGCCGGAAGCGGCGCTGCCCAAGATCGTCGAGGGTCGGGTCAACGGCTTCTACAAGGACGTCGTGCTGCTCGAGCAGTCCTCGGTGTTCGACTCGAAGAAGTCGGTCAAGGCGCTGCTCGACGACGCGGGCGTCACCGTCACCCGCTTCGCCCGGTTCGAGGTCGGCCAGTCCTGACCCGCCCGAGGCACCTGGAGTGATTAGGGTTGTGCCCCGCCCCCGGATCCCCGAGGGCGGGGCATAGTCACGAGGAGGGTCTTACGTGGCTCACAACGGTAGTTTCCGCCGCGTGCTGCTCAAGCTCGGCGGCGAGATGTTCGGCGGCGGCCGCATCGGCGTCGACCCCGACGTGGTGCTCACCGTGGCCAGGCAGGTCGCCGACGTGGTCCGCGGCGGCGTGCAGACCTCCATCGTGATCGGTGGCGGCAACTTCTTCCGCGGCGCCGAGCTGAGCCAGCGCGGCATGGACCGCGACCGCGCCGACTACATGGCGATGCTGGGCACCGTGATGAACTGCCTCGCGCTGCAGGACTTCCTGGAGAAGGAAGGCATCGACACCCGGGTGCAGACGGCCATCACCATGGGCCAGGTCGCCGAGCCCTACATCCCGCGCCGCGCCGAGCGGCACCTGGAGAAGGGCCGCGTGGTGATCTTCGGCTGCGGCGTCGGCATGCCCTACTTCTCCACCGACACCGCCGCAGCCCAGCGCGCGCTGGAGATCGGCTGCGACGTGGTGCTGATGGCCAAGGCGGTCGACGGGGTCTACGACGCCGACCCGAAGACCACCCCGGACGCGAAGATGTTCACCGACATCACCCACCGCGAGGTGCTCGAGCGGGACCTGAAGGTGGCGGACGCGACCGCGTTCAGCCTGTGCATGGACAACAACATGCCGATCATCGTGTTCAACCTCCTGACGGAGGGGAACATCGCCCGCGCGGTGCGTGGTGAGAGGATCGGCACGCTGGTCAGTACGCCAACCGCGTGACCCCCGGCGAGCCGGTTCGCCGGGAGATGGACAAGGAGCCCCCTTGATCGACGAGACACTCCTCGACGCCGAGGAGAAGATGGAAAAAGCGGTGTCGGTGGCCAAGGAGGACCTCGGTGCGGTCCGCACCGGCCGCGCGACGCCCTCGATGTTCTCCCGGATCACCGCCGAGTACTACGGCGCGTACACCCCGCTCAACCAGCTCGCCAGCATCGCGATCCCCGAGGCGCGGATGGCGATCATCAAGCCCTACGACGTCAGCGCGCTCAACACCATCGAGAAGGCGATCCGCGACTCGGACCTGGGGGTCAACCCCAGCAACGACGGCACGGTGATCCGGGTGGTCATCCCGCAGCTGTCGGAGGAGCGCCGCCGGGAGATGGTCAAGGTCGCCAAGACCAAGGGCGAGGACGCCAAGATCTCCATCCGCAACGTGCGGCGCAAGGCCAAGGAGGAGCTCGACCGGCTGGTCAAGGACGGCGAGTCCGGTGAGGACGACGTCGCCCGCGCCGAGAAGGAGCTGCAGAACCTGACCGACCGCTACGTCCACCAGGTCGACGAGCTGGTCAAGCACAAGGAAGCCGAGCTGCTGGAGGTCTGACCTCCGCGCACGGACGAGGGATCGCGATGGTGGCCGGACCCGTTGGGGAGCTGGAGCATGATTCGGTCGGGGACCGACGGGTGAGCGCGGCTGAGCCGACGGCGGCGCGGACCCCGCGCGCCGGGCGGAACCTGCCCGCCGCCATCGGGGTCGGTGTCGGCCTCGGCGCGGTCATCCTGACCTCGCTGCTGACCGTGCGGCACACCTTCGTCGGTGTGGTGGCGCTCGCGGTCGCCGTGGCCACCTGGGAGTTGGCCGGGGCGCTGCGCCGCGGTGCCGGGGTCGAGGTCGCGCTGTGGCCGGTGCTGCTCGGTGGGCAGGCCATGGTGTGGCTGTCGTGGCCGTTCGGCCGCGACGGGGTGCTCGCCGCGTTCGTGGTCACGATCCTCGCCTGCCTGCTGTGGCGGCTGCGCGGCGGCGTGACCGGGTACCTGCGGGACGCTTCGGCGTCGGTGTTCACCGCCGCCTACGTGCCGTTGTTCGCGTCCTTCGCCGCGATGCTCGTGCTCCCCGCAGACGGCACCTACCGGGTGCTGTGCTTTCTGATCCTGGTGGTCAGCTCCGACACCGGCGGCTACATCGCGGGCGTGCTGTTCGGCAAGCACCCGATGGCACCGACGATCAGCCCGAAGAAGTCCTGGGAGGGCTTCACCGGGTCGCTGGTCGCCGGTGTCGTCGCGGGGGCGCTCACGGTGACCCTGATGCTCGACGGCCAGTGGTGGCAGGGCGTGGTGTTCGGCGCCGCGCTGGTGGCGACCGCGACGCTGGGCGACCTGGTCGAGTCGGTGATCAAGCGGGACCTGGGCATCAAGGACATGGGCACGCTGCTGCCCGGCCACGGCGGCCTGATGGACCGGATGGACTCGCTGCTGCCCTCCGCCGTCGTGTCCTGGCTGCTGCTGCGGCTGTTCGTGCCCAGCTAGCGCTAGCCCTAATCGTCGTAGGGGTCGTCTACTTCGGCGCCGATCTCTTCTTCGGGGATGACCGTGATCGCCAGTGAGCGGTCGAGCACGGTGAACTCGGCTCCGGTGACGTCGGCCAGCACCGCGGCGCGGCCGTACGGGGAGTCGAAGGGCGGCACGGTGATCCGGCCGCCGAGGCGCAGCGCGAGTGCCGCGGTGGCGTCGGTGCCGATCTCCGGGTCGACCTCGAAGAACACCATCCAGTACGGCGGTTGGTCGGCGGGGTACTCGGGACCCATCCGGGACCGGCCCAGGATCTCGTCGCCGTTGAGCCGCCAGCTGGTGTAGTCGAAGTTCTCGCCGTCGCCGATCTGGGTCTGCTCGAACCCGAACAGGTGGCGGAAGAACTCGTCGGCCGCGGCACCGTCCCAGGTGTTGAGCTCGGCCCAGGTGAACGCGCCGGGGAAGCCGGTGCCGAGGTCCCAGCCGTGGTCCTGGCGCCAGAAGCCGATGGGGCCGCCGCTGGGGTCGGTGGCGATGAGGAGCCCGCCTTGGCCGGGGATCTCGCGCGGTGCGGTGAGGATCTGCCCGCCCAGGTGCAGGACCCGCTCGGTGGTGTTGCCGGTGTCGTGGACCGTGAGGTACAGCGTCCACTGGCTGGGTTGCCCGCCCTGCGGCGTGTAGAGGCCCGCGACGGAGATGTCCTCCACGTAGGCCATGACGTAGCCGTCGTCGCCGACGCGGTAGGTCCAGCCGAACAAACCCCGGTAGAACTCACTGCTGGCGGCCGGATCCGGTGTGGCGACCTCGACCCAGCACGGTCTGCCCGGGGTGCCTTCCGGCACCTCTTCCACGGCGCTGATCGCGTCGGTTGGCAACATGGCGACCTCCTCGCGCGTCACCTGGACACTAACCCGGTCGGGTGGTTCCGTCAGCCGCCGCCGGTAGGTGATCTTCTCCGCGTTTGACCTGCCGACCCGGTGGGCACGAGTTGTGCTTTTCTTGTCGCATGGGTCTGGCTGGCAGGGGATTGGTCGCGCGGGCGCGTGAGCGGCTGACCAGTTCGCTGCGGGCGGGCGAGGTGTTGCCCAGCCCCAACATCTGGCAGTGGCCGGGGGTCTACGAGGCGGAGAACCGCGCGCAGGACGTCACCGGCGCGGTGTGGGGTCTGCTCGACGGCTTGGCCGACTGGACCGGCGACGTGCTCGACGTGGGCTGCGGCGACGGCTTCCACCTGCCGCGCTTCGCTGAGCGCGCGTCGAGCGTGCTCGGTGTCGAGCCGCACCCGCCGCTGGTCGAGCGCGCCAAGGCCCGGATCGTCGACCTGCCGCGGGTCGCCGTGGTGCGCGGTTCGGCGCAGGACATCCCGATCGCGGACGCGGGCATGGACGTGGTGCACGCGCGCACCGCGTACTTCTTCGGCCCCGGTTGCGAACCGGGGCTGCGCGAGGTCGACCGGGTGCTGCGCCCCGGCGGGACTTTGGTCGTGGTCGACCTCGACGCCACCGTGCCGCCCTACGGCCGGTGGATGCGCGCGGACCTGCCCGAGTACGACCCCGCTGAGGTCGACCGCTTCTTCGAGATCTCCGGGTTCGACCGGTACCGGGTCGCGACCACGTGGCGGTTCCCGGACCGGGAGACGCTGGAATCGGTGCTGCGCATCGAGTTCTCCGCGCCGGTGGCGGCCAAGGCGGTCGCGGGCACGCCCGGCCTGGAGTTCACCGTGGGCTACCGCGTCCTGGTCCGCCGCAAGCCCCGTGGCCTGATCGTCGGCTGACTGGGAAAAGATCAGGGCCCCGGATCTTTGGCGCCGGGATTGTCTCCCTTGCCCGATCCAAGAGATCTTCAGCCCGCACGCCGCGGTCGCCCTGCCCGTGGCGAGGCCGACTGGTTGGAGATCTGATGCGTCGGTTGTTCTTGGTCCTGTCCCTCTTAGCCTTGCCGCTGAGCGGCACCCTCGTCGCGCAAGCGTCCCAGGGCCCGGTGATCGTTGCTAGCAAGCCGATCCCGGGCTCTTACATCGTTTTGCTCGCGCCTTCGGCAGCCCAGCCCGACCGCACTGCTGCGACGTTGTCGCGGCGCTATGGCGGCACACCGCAGTCTTACTACCGCAGCACCCTCTATGGCTTCTCCACCCGCGGGCTCACTGCGAGCCAAGCGACCAGGCTCGCCGCGGACCCGTTGGTGCGCACGGTTTACCAAGACGGCACCGCTCGTGCCGCCCAAGCCGCCGTCCCGTGGGGACTCGACAGGCTCGACCAACGCCAGCTGCCGTTGGACAGCCGCCCCTTCGCCTCACGCGGAGGTTCTGGGGCCACCGCGTACCTGATCGACTCGGGGATCACGCCCAACCAGGCCGAGTTCGGCACCCGCCAGCGCGTGGGTGCCGACTTCCTGGGCGGCAGCGGCATCGACTGCAACGGCCACGGCACCCACGTTGCCGGGGTCGTCGGCGGCAAGACCCACGGCGTGGCCAAGGAAACCGCCTTGGTCGCGCTGCGGGTGCTCGGCTGCGACGGCCTCGGCCGCGACTCGCACGTGCTGGACGCGGTCGAGTGGATCACCCGCAACGGCACTCGCCCCGGCGTGGTGGCCATGGGTGTGACCATGGACCAGGCCGGGGCGGGTGATGAGGCGGTTCGGCGCTCGATCGACGCCGAGTTCACCTATGTGGTCGCTGCGGGCAACGACGGCGCGGATGCCTGCGGGTTCGGGCCGGGACGGGTGTCGGAGGCGATCACGGTGGGTGCCACCGACCGCACCGACACGCGGCCCGCGTGGTCGAACCACGGCCGGTGCCTGGACTTCTTCGCCCCTGGTGGTGAGATCCCCTCACTGGGCCGTCAAGGCCAAGAGGTGAAGATGTCCGGCACCTCCATGGCGGCCGCGCACGTGGTGGGGATCGTCGCCGGGCACCTCGCCCGCAACCCCTTCGCGCTGCCCGACGACGTGCGCACCGCCCTGAGCCGGGCGGCGGTGCCGGGTGCGGTCCTCTCGCCCGGCGACGGCAGCCAGAACCAGCTGGCCAACGTGGCCTACCCGCTGGACTCCGAGGTGCCCGTCTGCCGCGCCACCGGCAACACCACCGACGTCGTGATCCCGGACAACGGCACGGCGGTCACGTCGGCGATCACCCTGAGCTGCCCGCCGACCGGTGCGCTCGGCCGGGCCCGGGTCTACCTCGACCACCAGGACGTCAACGACCTGCGGATCGACCTGGTCGACCCGAGGGGCCGGGTGTACGAGCTGGAGCAGGTCGGCGGGACCGACCCGTCGGGCGCCGTCCGCAAGACCTACACCGTCCCGGCGCCCGCCGGGGACCACAGCGGCACGTGGACGCTGCGGGTCACCGACCTGGTCCGCACCGACACCGGTCGGCTCGACCAGTGGGTGCTGTCGTTCGAGTAGCGCTTACTCGGTGTCCTCCTCGGCGGGGGTGTCCTCGCCGAGGAGGGCGTACAGCTCGCGGCGGGCGTTGTTGAGGATGTCGGACGCGCGGGACTTCTGGTCCGGGGTGGCGGCCTGCGAGACCGTCATCGCGGCGGCGGCCAGCTGGCCGAGCGCCTCCCGCAGCCCGACCTCGCTGCGGTCGACCCCTGCGGCGACCTGCTCCCACGGCGGCGTGTCGAGCTTGGCCGCGGCGGCGGTGCCGTCCTCGGTCAGCTGGAACAGCCGCTTGCCGCCGTCGCCGTCGATCGCGGTGATCAGGCCCTCGTCGGCCAGCAGTTGCAGGGTCGGGTAGACCGAGCCGGGGCTGGGCTTCCAGAAGCCGCCGCTGCGCTCGGCGATCTCTTGGATCATCTCGTAGCCGTGCATCGGCCGTTCGGTGAGCAGCGCGAGCAGTGCCGCGCGCACGTCACCGCGTCGTCCCCGGCCGCGTCCCTGGCCCCTGCCGTGCCCGTGGCCGCGCCTGCCGAACCCGAAGGGCGGGCCGGGGGGGAACGGCGGTAGTGGGAAGGGTGGGGTCATCTCGTCCTCCGATCCGAGGTCCACGGCGAAGTCGGGTCGACCGCGGTGGTGGTGCCTGCGCCAAGGTCCGCGCCGGTGCTGGTGCTGGTCGTGCTGGCCGCGCTGGTGGTGTTCGTGTGAGACACGCATTGTTCTCTCCCCTGGGTAGTGGTCCGCGAGCCGGTCGCTCGCGATAGCTCAACGATATATCGGAACATGTCGCGATGCAACGTCCGACAGCTGTGACGCGCGTCCACGCGTCCCGAGGTGTCAGCCGCGGTCGGCCGACGTGGGACACTGGATCCGCCATGACCTCACTCCCGCTCGTCTTCGACGCCCCCCGCCGCGGCCTGCCGCCCCGGCACCTCGCCGACCTCACCACCGAGCAGCGCCGCGAAGCGGTGACGGCGTTGGGGGAGAAGGCGTTCCGGGCGAACCAGCTCTCGACGCACTACTTCGGCAGGCTCACCGCCGACCGCGCGGCCATGACCGACATCCCCGCCGCCACCCGCGACCGCCTCGCCGACGAACTGCTGCCCCCGCTGCTCACCGAACTGCGCACGGTGACCTGCGACGACGGCAACACCCGCAAGGCCCTGCTCCGCGCGCACGACGGCACGCTGATCGAGAGCGTCCTCATGCGCTACCCGGACCGCGCGACCCTGTGCATCTCCAGCCAGGCGGGCTGCGGCATGGCCTGCCCGTTCTGCGCGACCGGCCAGGGCGGGCTGCAGCGCAACCTGTCCACCGCCGAGATCGTCGAACAGGTCCGCCTCGGCGCCGCCGCCATGCGCGACGGCGAACTGCCCGGCGGCGCCGGCCGGTTGTCGAACATCGTGTTCATGGGCATGGGCGAGCCCCTGGCCAACTTCAACCGGGTCCTGTCGGCCGTCCACCGCATCTGCGACCCGGCGCCGGAGGGCTTCGGCATCTCCCAGCGCTCGGTGACGGTGTCGACGGTCGGGTTGGTGCCGGGCATCAACAAGCTGACCGAAGCCGGGCTCCAGGTCCGCCTGGCGGTCTCACTGCACACGCCCGACGACGAACTGCGCGACACCCTGGTCCCGGTCAACACCCGGTGGAAGGTCGCCGAGGTCCTGGACGCGGCCCGCGCCTACGCGGACAAGACCGGCAGGCGGGTGTCGATCGAGTACGCCCTGATCCGCGACATCAACGACCACCCCTGGCGCGCGGACCTCCTCGGCAAACTGCTCCGCAAACACCTAGGCCAATTCGCCCACGTCAACGTCATCCCCTTGAACCCCACCCCGGGCTCCAAGTGGGACGCCTCCCCGAAGCCCGTCGAGCGCGAGTTCGTCCGCCGCGTGAAGGAACAGGGCGTGGAGTGCACGGTCCGCGACACCCGCGGCCAGGAGATCGCCGCCGCGTGTGGGCAGCTCGCCGCTGAGGGCTGATCCGCCAGCAGTGAGACCAGCCGCCCGGCGACTGGACTGGCCAGCACCGGCGGACCATCCCACTGGCGGACTCGCGCTACGAGCGGCGTCTGGCGGACATCGATCGCTTCGGGGAACGGACTCGCCGATGACTCGTTTGTGGAAGGACGTCAAAGCCGAGAAGGCTCGGCGTGACGGCGCGGGCGGCCGGGACCTAGAGGCCGCTTGTGCCGAGGCACGTACTCGGACCCAGGCATACGTACTCGAGCGCGAGCTTGTCCGCCGCGTGAAGGAACAGGGCGTGGAGTGCACCGTCCGCGACACTCGCGGCCAGGAGATCGCGGCCGCGTGTGGGCAGCACGCTGCTGAGGGTTGACCACTGTTCCAGCACTAACGGCCAAGCGCGGCCTCACGATACTGGGAGCAAACAGCGGCATGGGGTTGCCCATGAGTGGTCTGCGCGGAGGTCGGGTGTCGGGTGAGTTGGACTTCGGGCCGGTGGTCGTCAAGCACCCACGGCGGGGAACCCGGGTGGGCTACTACGACGACGACGATGGAGGCCTCGGCAGCAAGGCGATCGTCTACTTCGAGGAGCCGCCCTTCCTGGCCTTGGGGCGGTATGAGTTCGTCAACCGCGAGCACATTTTCCCCGTGGACACCCAGTCACTGTGGAGCCGACGGGACGAGATAGGCCGCGTCCTGGCTGATGTCTCCTACCGCAAGGGGACCGGGAAGCGCGGCATCTCCGCCGAACGCCGCTTCGCGCTGTCTCTGGAGTTGGGACTCGTCAACTCGCTGCTGGCCGACCGCATGCTGGAGGCCAGGATCAGCGAGGGCTCACCGTCGGGCAAGCGCGTTTTCATCTCCCACTCGTCCAGCGACAAGGAGACCGCGGTCTCGCTATCGGTCGACCTGGCGAATGTAGGACACACGCCCTGGCTCGACGAGTGGGAGATCAAGGTCGGCGAGTCGATCCCCAACAAGATCGCGCTGGGGATCGACGGGTGCGACTACCTGCTTCTGCTGCTCAGCCCCACTGCCGTCGAGTCCGGGTGGGTCGAGCGTGAGTGGTCGGCGAAGTACTGGTCGGAGGTCGAGTCGGGGGCGGTGCGGGTCCTCCCGGCCATGGTGCTCGATTGTGCGGTACCGACCCTGCTCCGAGTGAAGAAGTACGCGGACCTCAGGGGCGACTACAGCCACGGCCTCCGGCAGATCTTGGAAGCCATCGCCTGAGCACGCGAGAACGGGGACGCGACCGGTGGGTCGCGTCCCCGTTGGTGTTAGACGACCTCGTTGAGCTTGCCGGTGGCGACGTCGAAGGTGAAGCCGCGGACGGAGTCCTTGAGGGGGATGAAGGGGCTGGCCTTGATCCGGGCGACGGACTGGCGGACGTCGGTGTCGAGGTCGTCGAAGGCTTCGGAGGACCAGGCGGGGCGGAGGCCGGTCTCGTCGCGGATGCCGTCGCGGAAGTCCTTGTCGGAGAAGGTGAGCATGCCGCAGTCGGTGTGGTGGATGAGGATGATCTCGCGGGTGCCCAGCAGGCGCTGGCTGATGGCCAGGGAGCGGATCTCGTCCTCGGTCACGACCCCGCCCGCGTTGCGGATGACGTGGGCCTCGCCCTCGGCGAGGCCGAGCACCCCGTAGACGTTGATGCGGGCGTCCATGCACGCCACGACCGCGACGTGCTTGGCGGGCGGCAGCGGCAGCGGGCCCTCGAAGGTCGAGGCGTACGCGGCGTTGTTGGCGAGCAGTTCGTCCGTGACGGACATGGTGGTCCCTTCCGGGAGGTGTGATCGGGCGTTGACCCAAAGCCAACTGCGCACCCGGTCACACCGGCAACGGACGACCACCAGGTGGGCGCCCGCGTAACCACCAATCCGGGCGCTCGTTTGCCCCGAACGCTACCGCCGCCAGGACGTCCGGTTCTTGTGGATCTTCCAGGCGACCCCGCCGAGCATCGTGAGGCCGATGCCGACCAGCCACAGGTCCTCGGTGCGGCCGTGGTGGTTGCCGATGAGCATCACGAACATCGCCAGCCCGGTGAACACCCCGGCGATGAGCGTGCCCTTGGGGAACGACCCGTGCCAGCCCCACTCCGCGGACGGTTCCTCCGCGGGGGTCACGGTGCCCGCCGCGGTGGTCTTCCGCTTCTCCAGCTCCGTGTTCGCCACTGTGCGTTCCTCCTGGCCGCTGTACCTCTGACGCGGGAATCCTCCCACACCCCGCACGCGCCGAGGGCGCCGTGGTGACCCACGGCGCCCTCGGGTGTGACAGGTGTCGCTCGGCTACACCCTGGCCCGGCCCCGACCGGTGACCGCCCGGTAGATGGCGAGCAGGATCACCGCGCCCAGAATCGACAGCAGCCAGGTCCGCAGGTCGAAGAAAGTACCCAGACCGCCGCCGAAGATCGCATTGCCGATGAAGCCGCCGAGAATGGCGCCGACGATACCGATCAGGATCGTGACGATGATGCCACCCGGGTCCTTACCAGGCATGATGGCCTTGGCGATGAGACCGGCGACCAAACCGAGGACGATCCAGCCGAGAATGCCCATCGAAGCTCCTTCCACATGATCGCCGCTTTTCCCGACGATCTTTCCGCGCTGCCGGTGAAGTGCCCGGCGCGCGCGAACTTCACTCCTTCGGAGCGGAACTTTTTTCGGATTGCGCCGTTCGGCCCAACCCGGGCGCAACCACGGCGGAGCCACGATCGGGGGACATCTGCCTGTGCTGGTTGCCGAGCGTGTCCGGACATCGGGAACAATGGCGGTGATGACTGCATCCTTCGCGTCGGGCGGTCCCCGGCGTTCACTGCTCGTGCTCGGGTCGACCGGCTCGATCGGCACCCAGGCACTGGACCTCGTCGCGGCCAACCCCGACCGGTTCACCATGGCCGGGTTGGCCGCTGGCGGGTCCGATCCGGGGCTGCTGGCCGAGCAGGCGCTGCGGCACGGGGTGCGGGCGGTAGCCGTGACCAGGGCGACCGCCGCGCCGGACGTGCAGTTGGCGCTCTACGCCGCCGCGCAGAAAGCGGGCTACGACCGGGGCGACTTCGCGGTGCCCAAGATCTTCGCGGGCCCGGACGCGGTCACCGAGCTGATCGAGGCGGTGCCCACCGACATCGTGCTCAACGGCATCACCGGGTCGCAGGGCCTCGCGCCGACCCTCAAGGCTCTGGCCTCGGGCGCCACGCTCGCGCTGGCCAACAAGGAGTCGCTGGTCGCCGGTGGTGACCTGGTGCTCGCCGCGGCCAAGCCGGGTCAGATCGTGCCGGTCGACTCCGAGCACTCCGCGATGGCCCAGGCGCTGCGCGGCGGCCGCGCCGAGGAGGTCGACCGGCTGGTGCTGACCGCCTCGGGTGGTCCCTTCCGCGGCCGGACCCGCGCCGAGCTGCTCGACGTCACCGCCGAGCAGGCGCTGCGGCACCCCACCTGGGCGATGGGCCCGGTCATCACCGTCAACTCGGCGACCCTGGTCAACAAGGCGCTCGAGCTGATCGAGGCGCACCTGCTCTTCGGTGTGCCCTACGACCGCATCGACGTCGTGGTGCACCCCCAGTCGGTGGTGCACTCCATGGTCACCTTCACCGACGGCTCCACCCTGGCCCAGGCGAGCCCGCCGGACATGCGGCTGCCCATCGCGTTGGCCCTGGCCTGGCCGGACCGGGTGCCGGGGGCGGCACGGGCCTGCGACTGGTCGACGGCCACCCAGTGGACCTTCGAGCCGCTCGACGACGACACCTTCCCCGCGGTGCGCCTGGCCAGGGCGGCGGGGGCGACCGGCGGCTGCCTGCCCGCGGTGTTCAACGCCGCGAACGAGGAGGCCGTCGCCGCCTTCCTGCGGGGCGACACCACCTTCACAGTCATCGTGGACACTGTGAGTCGGGTACTCGATGACGCCGCCGCCTGGCACGGCGCGCCGCGCGAGGTCGAGGATGTGCTCGCCGCCGAGCACTGGGCCCGCGCCCGCGCGCGAGAGCTCCTCGCGGTGACTGTTGCCCCGCGCGCCGCCGCGGGGTCGGGAAGGGACTGACGTGTTCGTTTGGCTGCTGGGGCTCGTGCTGTTCGCGCTGGGCATCTGTTTGTCGGTCGCGCTGCACGAGGCCGGGCACATGCTCTCGGCCAAGGCGTTCGGCATGCGGGTGCGCCGCTACTTCATCGGGTTCGGCCCGACCCTGTTCTCCTTCCGGCGGGGGGAGACCGAGTACGGGCTCAAGGCGATCCCGGCGGGCGGGTTCTGCGAGATCGCGGGCATGACCGCGCTCGACCAGGTGACCCCGGAGGAGTCCCCGCGGGCGATGTGGCGCTTCGCCACCTGGAAGCGCGTCGTGGTGCTGGCCGCCGGGTCGATCACGCACTTCATCCTCGGCTTCATCATCCTGTACCTGATGGCCGTCACCATGGGCCTGCCCAACACCACGGACCGGCCGCTGATCGGCAGCACCAGCTGCGCCGCACCCACGCAGGACCCGAAGACCCTCAAGCTCGCCGACTGCACCTCGGCCGACCCCTCGCCCGCGGCCGCCGCGGGCCTGCGGGCGGGCGACGAGATCATCAGCGTCAACGGCAAGCCGGTCGAGTCCTACACGCAGCTGGTCGGCACCATCCGCGACCTGCGCGGGCAGAGCACCTTCGTGGTCGACAACGACGGGGAGCGGCGCACGCTGACCATCGACGTCGCCACCGTCAAGCGCGCCGCCATCGGCGCCAAGCCGGGCACCGACAACCAGCTCAACGACGTCGGCGCGATCGGGGTCGGCAAGGGCGGCTACTTCACCTACGGCGCGGTGTCCGGGTTCTCCGGCGCCGTGGTGTTCACCGGGGAGATGTTCGCCGCCACCTGGGAGGGCCTGATGCGCTTCCCGGAGAAGATCCCGGCGGTGATCCGCGCCATCGGCGGCGAGGACGACCCGGAGCGCCCGGTCAGCGTGGTCGGCGCCAGCATCATCGGCGCGGACGCCGCCGAGGCGGGCGTCTGGGAGATCTTCGTGCTGATGCTGGCGATGCTGAACTTCTTCGTCGGCGTGTTCAACCTGCTGCCGCTGCTGCCGCTCGACGGCGGCCACATCGCGATCACCCTCTACGAGCGGGTGCGCGACCTGCTGCGCAAGGCGCGCGGCAAGGCCCCCGCCGGTCCGGTCGACTACAACCGGCTGGCTGGCGTGACCATGGTGCTCGTCATCATCGGCGGCGCGATCGTGCTGCTCACGGTGACCGCCGACATCGTCAACCCCATCCGCTTGCAATGACGCTCAGCCCAGCCGTGCTCAACCCAGAGAGGCCCCCATGTCCGACGTGATGCTCGGCATGCCAGCCGTCCCGCCGCCGGTGCTCGCCGAGCGCCGCAAGACCCGTCAGCTGCAGGTGGGGACGGTCGGGGTGGGCAGCGACCACCCGATCTCGGTGCAGTCGATGACCACCACCGTCACCGCCGACGTCAACGCCACGCTGCAGCAGATCGCCGAGCTGACCGCGTCCGGCTGCGACATCGTCCGGGTGGCCTGCCCGTCGCAGGACGACGCCGACGCGCTGGCCGCCATCGCGGCCAAGTCGCAGATCCCGGTGATCGCCGACATCCACTTCCAGCCCAAGTACGTCTTCGCCGCCATCGAGGCGGGCTGCGCCGCGGTGCGGGTGAACCCGGGCAACATCCGCAAGTTCGACGACCAGGTCAAGGAGATCGCGCACGCCGCGCGCGACCGGGGCACCCCGATCCGGATCGGCGTCAACGCCGGGTCGCTGGACCCGCGGCTGCTGGCCAAGTACGGCAAGGCGACCCCGGAGGCGCTGGCGGAGTCGGCGCTGTGGGAGGCGTCGCTGTTCGCCGAGCACGACTTCCACGACATCAAGATCTCGGTCAAGCACAACGACCCGGTCGTGATGGTGCGCGCCTACGAGCTGCTCGCCGAGCAGTGCGACTACCCGCTGCACCTGGGTGTCACCGAGGCGGGGCCCGCCTTCCAGGGCACGATCAAGTCCGCCGTGGCCTTCGGCGCGCTGCTGCGGCAGGGCATCGGCGACACGATCCGGGTGTCGCTCTCGGCGCCGCCGGTCGAGGAGGTCAAGGTCGGCTCGCAGATCCTGCAGTCGCTCAACCTGCGCCCGCGCAAGCTGGAGATCGTCTCGTGCCCGTCGTGCGGGCGCGCCCAGGTGGACGTCTACAAGCTCGCCGACCAGGTGACCGCCGGTCTGGAGGGCATGACGGTGCCGCTGCGGGTCGCGGTCATGGGCTGCGTGGTCAACGGGCCGGGCGAGGCCCGCGAGGCGGACCTGGGGGTGGCCTCCGGCAACGGCAAGGGCCAGATCTTCGTCAAGGGCCAGGTGATCAAGACCGTGCCCGAGGCGCAGATCGTGGAGACCCTGATCGAGGAGGCCATGCGCTTGGCCGAGGAGATGGGCGAGCCGGTGGACGGGGAAACCGGGGCGCCGACCGTCGTCGCCGTCGGCTGAGCGGGTTGACCACGTCGACGTCCGTTTGCCGGGCGCGCGGTTTCTGGCACGCTTGAGCTGTGTTGCGGCTAGCGGGAGCGCGACTGCTCGACGAGCGGGACGGCCAGGCGGTGCGCGCGGTGCTCACCGCCGACCCGGTCGCGTCCTGCATGGTCGCCGCGCGGATCGAAGTGGCTGGGCTGGACCCGTGGCGGCTCGGCGGTGAGGTGTGGGGCTGCGACACGCGCGGGCTGCGGCCCGCGAGCAGGCTCGAGGCGCTGTGCTTCGCCGGGCCGAACCTGATCCCGTTGCGCGGCAAGCGCTCGGCGTTGCGCTCGTTCGCCGACCGGGCGTTGCGGCGCAGGCGGATGTGCTCGTCGATGGTGGGCCCCGCCGAGCAGGTGCTGGGGCTGTGGGCCGAGCTGGAGGCCGAGTGGGGTCCGGCGCGCGAGGTGCGCGCCGACCAGCCGCTGATGGCGATCTCCAGCACCCCGCTGGTGACCCCGGACCCGCTGGTGCGCCCGGTGCGCCCGGACGAGCTCGACCGCTACCTGCCCGCCGCGGTGCGGATGTTCATCGAGGAGGTCGGCATCGACCCCCGGCTGGGTGACGGCGGCGCGGGCTACCGGGCCAGGGTCGCCGAGCTGATCGCCGCAGGCCGCGCGTTCGCCCGGTTCGAGGGCGGTGACGTGGTGTTCAAGGCCGAGATCGGCGCGATGTCGAGCCAGGTGGGGCAGATCCAGGGCGTGTGGGTGCACCCGGACCGGCGCGGGCACGGCCTGGGCGCGTCGGGCACGGCGGCGGTCGCGCAGCGGTTGGTCAGCGGGATGGGCCGCACCGCGAGCCTGTACGTCAACGGCTACAACGCGCCCGCCCGCGCGGTCTACGACCGGATCGGGTTCGCGCAGGTCGGGCAGTACGCCACCGTGCTGTTCTGAGCGCCGGGCTGCCGGTTCGCGCCGCCGGTCGGCCGGAATTGGGCATACTGCGCCCGTGCGTGCCTCACTCCGTCACCCCACCGTGCTGCTCGTCGCCGTGCTGACCGCGCTCCCGCTGACGGGGTGCGGGCTGTTCGGTTCCGACACCGAGCCGCAGGACGCCGCCAACCAGTTCGTCGCCGCCTTCGCCGGCGGGGACACCGCCTCCGCCTCGGCGCAGACCGATTCGGCCGAGTCGGCCAAGGCGCTGATGGACAAGGTGCGCGGCGCGCTCAAGCCGTCCACGGTCACCGCCCAGGTGAGCAAGGTGGAGCAGGCCGAGGGCACCGCGAAGGTGACCTACCAGATCACCTGGGACCTGGGCCGCGCCCGCCTGTGGGCCTACGACTCGACCTTCGAGCTGCGCAGGCACGACGACGCGTGGAAGGTGCACTGGGAGCCGACGGTGCTGCACCCGAAGCTGGCCGCGCAGCAAACCCTGGCCGTGCAGGACGCCGACGCGCAGCTCGCGCCGGTGCTCGACCGCGACGGTGAGCCGGTGCTGCAGCCGGAGAAGGTCGTCTCGGTGCTGTTCGAGCCCGCGAAGGCCCCTGACGCCAACGCCGTCGCCGGTGAGCTGGCCAAGGCGCTGTCGGGCATCGACGCGACGATCACCGCCGCCTCCATCCTCGACTCGGCCTCGAAGACCAACGGGCAGCCGTACCAGGTGGTGGCGCTGCGCGACGCGGACTACCAGAAGGTCCGGTCGCTGATCTACGACCTGCCCGGCGTGCGGTTCACCACGTCGTCGCGGCTGCTGGCGGTGGACCGCAAGTTCGCCCCGACCCTGCTGCCCAACCTCCGCAAGGTCGTCGAGGAGCAGGTGCAGGGCAAGTCCGGGTGGCGGGTGTACACGGTCGACAGCGCGGGGGCCGAAGGCGAAGAACTGTTCGCGAAGGCCGCCGAGCCCGCGAAGGCGGTGCAGCTGGCGCTGAGCAAGAAGGCGCAGAACGCCGCACAGGCCGCGATCGCGGGCGAGGCGACACCGTCGATGATCGTGGCGATCCAGCCCTCCACCGGCGAGGTGCTCGCGGTGGCGCAGAACGACCCGGCGGACAAGGAGGGCGCGCTGGCGCTCACCGGCCGCTACCCGCCCGGCTCGACGTTCAAGATCGTGACGGCCGCCGAGGCGATCTCCTCCGGCAAGGCGACCGCGGAGACCCCGCTCGGCTGCCCCGGCACGACCGTGATCGACGGCCGCGAGATCCCCAACAGCGGCAAGTTCGACAAGGGCGTCATCCCGCTGCGCAGCGCGTTCGCCTTCTCCTGCAACACCACCTTCGCCACGCTCGCCCTGGCGATGGGCCCCGACGACCTGACCCAGATGGCCAAGCGGCTCGGCCTCGGCGTGGACTACGTGGTGGCGGGCAGCACGACGATCACCGGGTCGGTGCCGCCTGCCAGCGGCAAGACCGAGCGCGCCGAGGACGGGTTCGGCCAGGGCAAGGTGGTCGCCAGCCCGTTCGGCATGGCCGTGGTCGCCGCGACCGTGGCCTCCGGGGCGGTGCCCAAGCCGGTGCTGGTGCGCGGGGTGGAGACCAAGTCCGACGCGGCGGGCGACCCGGTGCCCGGCACCGTGCTCGACCCGGTGCGCGCGATGATGGCCGAGGTCGTCGCCAGCGGCACCGCCACCGCGCTCAAGCCGTACGGGGACGTGCGCGGCAAGACCGGGACCGCCCAGTTCGGCGACGGCACGCACTCACACGGGTGGTTCGTCGGCTACCGCGGCGATGTGGCGTTCGCGGTGCTGCTGACCGATGTGGGGCAGTCCGGTACCGCCGTCCAGGCGGCGGGCCGGTTCCTGGCCGCCCTGGGCTGATCCGGGGGTCGTAGGGTGGAGGGCATGTCCGTTCGTGCCCCGTTGACGCCCGGCGTGCAGACGCCCCGCCGGGTCGTGCCGTCCACCATCGTCCGGCCCGAGTACGTCGACCGCCCCGCGCCCGCGCGCAACACCGACCCGTGGGTCCAGCCGCCGGAGATCATCGAGGCGATGCGGGTGGCCGGTCGGATCGCCGCCCAGGCGCTGCGCGCGGGCGGCGAGGCGGTCAAGCCGGGCGCCACCACCGACGACGTCGACGCCGTGGTGCACGAGTTCCTGCTCGACCACCGGGCCTACCCCTCGACCCTGGGCTACCGCGGCTTCCCGAAGTCGTGCTGCGTGTCGCTCAACGAGGTGATCTGCCACGGCATCCCGGACTCGACGGTGATCGAGGACGGCGACATCGTCAACATCGACGTGACCGCCTACCTCGGCGGCGTGCACGGCGACACGAACGCGACCTTCCTCGCCGGTGAGGTGCGCGAGGAGGCCAGGCTGCTGGTCGAGCGCACCCGCGAGGCGACGATGCGCGCGATCGCCGCGGTGCGCCCCGGCCGCGAGTTCAACGTCATCGGCCGGGTCATCGAGAAGTACGCCAAGCGCTTCGACTACGGCGTGGTGCGCGCGTTCACCGGGCACGGCATCGCCAGGTCGTTCCACAGTGGACTGGTGGTGCTGCACTACGAGGACCTCACCGACCGGACCGTGATGGAACCGGGGATGACCTTCACCATCGAGCCGATGATCACCCTGGGCGGCATCGACTACGACATGTGGTCCGACGACTGGACCGCCACCACCCGGGACAAGTCGTGGACCGCGCAGTTCGAGCACACCCTGGTGGTCACCGACACCGGCTCGGAGATCCTCACCCTCCCGTAGCGGCCTGCGACCCCAGCAGGACCTCGAGCACCAGGGTCGCGACCGGCTCCGCGTCGGTCGCGACCGCCAGGTGGTGCAGGTCGACGCCACGCACCGGCCAGCCGAGGTCCCGCGCGGTGTCGGCGTCGCTGCGGTGTTCTGCGGACAGGTGGACGTACCCGGCCGCTCCGGTCCACCGCACGCTGGGCCGGTCCTCCTTGAGGAACACCAGCGGCACCTCGGGTGCCTCTTCGGCGATCTCGGCGCGCAGGTCCGCGTCCGCTATAGGGGCCAGCGGGTCGCTGCCGGACCATTCGGGCCAACGGGGGAGTAGTCCGTCACGGCTGCGGCCGCGCAGCTCGGCGTAAGGCGCTGGGTTGCATTCGCGCCAGCTCTGCCCGGGGGTGGGCAGGTCGGCGTCGAGGTAGAGCAGGCAGCGGACGTCGTCTTCGAGTTCGTCGGCGAACGCGGGCAGCAGGGGGCCCGCGGCACCGTGCCCGACCAGCGCGATCGGGCCGGTGAGCGCGGCGTCGGACAGGGCGTCGGCGAACGCCCCGATCAGCCGTTGGTGGACCGGGGCGGCCGAGACGCTGGGCCGCAGGTCGAGCACTACGGTGGGGTGACCGAGCGCGGCGAGCGCGTCGGCCAGCGGCCGCAGGCTTGCCGGACCCAGGTACGGGCTGTGCACCAACACCGCGGTGACCGCTGAGACGGGCATAACCGAAGATGATTGCAGGCTGGCGGGGGCGACGGGGAGGGGGACGCGGTGGCGGGTGCGCTGCTGGTGGCCGGGACGACCTCCGACGCCGGGAAGAGCGTTCTGGTCGCCGGTCTCTGCCGGTGGCTGGCGCGCCAGGGGGTGCGGGTCGCGCCGTTCAAGGCGCAGAACATGTCCAACAACTCGATGGTCACCTTCGACGGCGGCGAGATCGGCCGGGCCCAGGCGGTCCAGGCGGCTGCCTGCGGCTTGGAGCCCAGCGTCAGGTTCAACCCGGTGCTGCTCAAGCCGGGCTCGGACCGAACGTCGCAGGTGGTCGTCCTCGGTAAGCCCACCGGTGTCGCCTCCGCGTTGTCCTATAGGGAGCGCAAAGCAGAGCTCATGCAGACCGTCCTGGCGACGCTCGCTGGTCTACGCGCGGAGTTCGAGGTCGTCGTGTGTGAGGGCGCGGGCTCTCCTACCGAGATCAACCTCCGGGCCAACGACATCGCCAACATGGGCTTGGCGCGCGCCGCAGACCTGCCGGTGATCGTCGTCGGGGACATCGACCGCGGCGGTGTCTTCGCGCACCTCTATGGCACTCTCGCCTTGCTCGACGCTGCGGATCAGGCGCTCATCGCGGGGTTCGTCATCAACAAGTTCCGCGGCGACCCCGCCCTGCTAGAGCCTGGATTGCGCCAACTACGCGATCTGACCGGCCGCGACGTGCTCGGTGTGCTGCCGTGGCGCGAAGAACTGTGGCTAGACGCGGAAGATTCGCTGTCTTACGCCGCCGACGGCGTAGTGGGACGTCCAGCGCCCCCGTTGGGATCTCAGTGGCTGAGGATCGCGGTCGTGCGGCTGCCCCGGATCTCCAACGCGACCGACGTAGAAGCCCTGGCGTGCGAGCCGGGGGTGTCAGTCCGGTTCGTCACCGAGCCATCGCGGCTGGCTGATGCGGACGTAGTTGTCCTACCAGGCTCCAAGTCGACCGTGGACGACCTCGCGTGGTTGCGCCGCACCGGCTTGGCTGAAGCGGTGGTCGCGCACGCTAAGAGGGGGCTACCGGTGCTCGGTGTGTGTGGCGGCTTCCAGATGCTCTCGCGGCAGATCGACGACCGGGTCGAGTCCGGCGCCGGGCTCGTCGACGGGTTGGGGTTGGTCGACGTGGATGTCGAGTTCGCCGTCGACAAGACCCTCACCCGGCCGACCGGTGTCGTGTTCGGCGAACCCGCGGTCGGCTACGAGATCCACCACGGCCGCGTCTCGCGTCGGGGAGACCTCCCCGGCCTGGTCGACCTTCCCGGAGGCGAAGTGGAAGGAGTCGCCGCGGGACCGGTCCTGGGCACCCACTGGCACGGCCTGCTGGAGAATAACGCCGTGCGCCGCCGCTTCTTGACCTGGGCCGCCGCACAAGCCGGTCGAGACGGGTTCCAGCCTGCGGCCGACGTCGACTTCGCCGCGGCGCGCCAAGGGCAGCTCGATCTCCTCGGCGACCTGGTGGCCGACCACCTCGACGCCGACGCCGTCCGCCGGTTGCTCGACTCCGGCGCCCCGACCGGCCTGCGCGCCCTGCCGCCGGGAGCCTCCTGAGATGCGCCTACTCGGTGTCGAGGTCGGCGATGAGCTCGTCGAGGAACCCGGCCGCCTCGGCGGCGGCGCGGTCGCTGTCCTGGTCGCGGATCGCCGACAGCAGCCGCTGGTGGTCGACGGTGGCCAGGTTGGGCTTGGTGCTCACGGTGGAGGCCACCGAGGCGCGCACGACCTCCGTGAGGCCCTGGTAGAGCTCGGCGAGCAGCGGGTTGTGCGAGCAGCGGACCACCGCGAGGTGGAACGCGGCGTCCTGGTCGATGCCGACCTCGTAGTCGCGCGCGGACATCGAGTGGTCGCGGGCGTCGAGCAGTTCGGTGAGCTCCGCGAGCTCCTCGTCGGTGCGGTGCGCCGCGGCCAGCCGGGCGCCCTCGACCTCCAGGGTGCGCCGGACCTGCAGCACGTCGCGCAGCTCGGTGCCTGCCAGCCTGCGCACGGCGCCGGAGAACTCGCTGGTGGCGCGCACGAAGGTGCCGTCGCCCTGGCGGACCTCGAGCAGGCCCGCGTGCGAGAGCGCGCGGACCGCCTCGCGCACGGTGTTGCGGCCGACGCCCAGCGCGGTGACCAGCTCGGGCTCGGTGGGGATGCGCTCGCCGACCTTCCACTCCGCGCTGGTGATCGCCGCGCGCATCTGCTCGATCACCTGGTCGACGAGGCCGGAACGCCGGGTAGTGGCCAACGGCACAGCGCCATCCTTTCAGCCAAACATCCTATGTTTGTGATACTCGACCCGTGACGCTCCACCGCAGGCGCAGCACCAAGGACGTCAAGATTGCCACGCCGACCCCGCCGCGTGGGGCACGGTCGGCGCACCCGAGGAGAAACAGTGCCCGGACGGCCCTGGTCGGCACACCGTTGCTCATCATCGGGGTCGCTCTCGCGGCGGTGAACCTGCGACCCGCGGTCACCAGTCTGGCATCCCTGCTGGAGCAGGTGCGCGGGTCCGTCGGCGCCAGTCACGCCTGGGCCAGCGCGTTGACGGCGCTGCCGGTGGTCTGCTTCGGTGCCGCCGGGATCCTGGCACCCCGGCTGAACAGGCGCTTCGGCATCGCCAGGGCGGTCGGCGGGGCACTGGCCCTGCTCACCGCCGGACTGGTGATCCGCGTGCTCGACGGACCCGCCGTTGTGCTCGGCGGCACACTGCTCGCCTGCGCGGGTATCGCCCTGGGTAACGTCCTGTTGCCCGTAGTGATCAAACAGTCCTACCCCCACCGGCTCGGCGTGGTGACGGGCATCTACATGGGAGCCGTATCCGGCGGCGGCGCTATAGGTGCCGCATTGACCCCGCGCCTGCACAGCGCGCTAGAGGACTGGCGACTGTCTCTAGGCGCGTGGGCTGTTCTTGCCGCCGCTGCGGTTGTGCTGTGGAGCATCTCCGCCCGCCACGCGGACAGCACGACCGTCGAACCGCCCAAGCCGCGCCGGTCGTTGCTGCGCAACCGGCTCGCGTGGACGGTGACGGTCTTCTTCGGCCTCCAGGCCCTGGTCGCCTACGTGATCATGGGCTGGCTCCCCGAAATGCTCGTCGAAGCGGGCGTCGACCGCGCCACGGCAGGCCTCTACCTGGGCATCTGCACCCTGTTCGGCGTCCCGACCGGCCTGCTCTTCCCACCCCTGGCGGTCCGCCTGCGCTCGCAGTCGGCACTCATCTCCACCCTCACCGCGATCGGCGGCCTAGGCCTGGTCGGCCTCCTGATCGCCCCCGCCGCCGCCCCACTGGCCTGGAGCCTCCTCGCAGGCGTAGGCATGGGCGTCTTCCCCTTGGCCATCACCGTCCTGGCCCTGCGCACGGACGATCCCGCCGACACCGCGGCCCTCTCCGCCATGGCCCAATCCTTCGGCTACCTGATCGCCGCCTGCGGCCCTTTCCTGTTCGGCCTACTCCGCGGCACCACCGGCTCCTGGACGGCATCGCTCATCCTGGCCCTCGCCGTCACCGCCGCCCAGACGGTGGTGGGCTGGTCAGCGGGCCGCCCGCGCACGGTCTAGTCGAAGGGCAAGATCGGGCCGGGCGTTGGCGACGGCCTTCGGCACACGTGGACGGCCGCGATGTTGCAGGCACCACCTCGCGGCGCCGGAGCGCAGACCCAGCGGCTCGGGCGCGGTGGCGTGGGGCTGTCGCCTACCGCCCCAGTGTGGGGAACCGGTCGGTGTCTGGGCGGATCGCCTTCGCTGTGACCGCCGCCCAGACGGTGGTGGGCTGGTCAGCCGGTCGATCGCGCACGGTGTCGTCGGGGGGGCGAGCTGAGTTGGGCGTTGCCGACGGCCTCCGGCACGCGTGGACGGCCGCGATGCTGCAGGTGCCACGTCGCGGCGCGCGAGCGGAGACCTAGCGGCCCGGGCGATCGGCAGGGGCCGTGGGGCTGCCGTCCACCGCCCCTATGTTGGTGAACCGGTCGGTGCCTGGGCGGCATCGCCCGTGCTGGGGCTTGCCGTGTGCCGCTCAGGCCTCGACTGCCTAGTCGAAGGGCAGGTTGAGCAGGGCGTTCTCCACGACCTCCGGCATCCCGGGGTGGATCCAGTACTGGCCGCGGGCCATCTGCTTGGCGTCCAGGCCGAAGCTCATCGCCTGGATGATCGGTTGCAGGAGGGTCGGGGCCTGGGGGCCGATGATGTGGGCACCCAGGATCTGTGCCGTGTCCGGGTCGGCGATGACCTTCGCGAAGCCGGTCTCGTCCTCCATCGCCCAGCCGTAGGCGATGCCGCCGAAGGTCTGGGTGGCGGTGATCCAGCGGATGCCCCGGCGCTCGGCTTCCTGTTCGGTGATGCCGACCGCGGCGATCTGCGGGGAGCTGAACACCGCGTGCGGGACGAACCGGTGGTCGGCGGCGCGGAGGTCTTCCGGGTGCAGCAGGTTGTGCTGGACGATCCGGGCCTCGTGGTTGGCGACGTGCTTGAGCTCGAACGGGGAGCTGATGTCGCCCAGTGCCCAGATCCCCTCGGCGGAGGTGCGCTGGTACTCGTCGACGACCACGTGGCCGGTCGGGGCGACGGCGATCCCGGCGGCGGCCACGTCGAGTTGGTCGGCGTTGGGGGTGCGGCCGACCGCGACCAGCAGCAGGTTGCCGTCGGCGGTTTCCGCGCCGTCGGGGCCCTCCAGGTGCAGTCGGACGCCGCCGTCGTGGCGTTCGACGCGCAGTGCTTTGCGGTCGAGCCGGACGTCCCAGCGCTTCTGGGCCAGCTCGGTGAACCGCTGGCTGACGTCGCGGTCCTCGGCGCGCAGCAGGGCGCCCGAGCGCGCCACCACGGTCACCTCCACGCCGAACGACGAGAACACGTGCGCGAACTCGGCCGCGACGAACCCGCTGCCCAGGATGACCAGCCGCCGGGGCAGCTCGTCGATGCGCATGATCGTGTCGCTGGTGTGGAAGTCGATGTCGTGGATGCCGTCGATCTCGGGCACCACCGCGCGGCCGCCCGCGGCGAGCACGATCTGGTCGCCGGTGATCGTCTCGACCGGGGACCCGTCGTTGGGCGTGATCTCCAGCGCCCGCTCGCCGGTGAACCTCGCCGACCCCTGGTACACGGTCACGTTGGCGTTGTCCGCGTGCTCCACCCGGTAGCGCTCGCCCCCGGCAGCGATCGGGTCGATCCGGCCGAAGATCCGGTCCCGGACGTCGGTCCAGCGCACCCCGTCGAGCGTGGTGTCCACGCCGAGGCGCGCCGAGTGCCCCGGCACCGCGGCCAGGTCGGCGGCGTGCACGAACATCTTGGTCGGGATGCAGCCGACGTTGAGGCACGTCCCGCCGAACACCCCGCGCTCGACCAGCGCCACGCGCTTGCCCGCGAACCGCGGATCGAGCAGCGAGTTGCCGGAGCCGGTCCCGATGATCACCAGGTCGTAGTGGGCCACGAACCCATCCAACCGCATCGGGACCGGTCCGCATTCCCGGCCCGCGCGCTCAGTGCGCGAAGGTCGGCGCGAGGATCGCCCTGGCCAGGGTGTGGAAGGCGAGGTTGAAGCTCACCACAGCCGCGCTGGAGTCCTGGTCGACGTCGAGCGCGTCGACGTCGACGGCGTGCACCACGAAGTAGTACCGGTGCACCTGGTCGCCCTGGGGCGGGGCGGCGCCGCCGTAGTCGCGGGAGCCGAAGTCGGTCCGCACGTGGAAGGCGCCCGCAGGCAGCCCGTCGTCGCCGCTGCCCGCGCCGGTGGGCAGCTCGGTGGTCCCCGCGGGCAGGTTGACCGCGACCCAGTGCCAAAACCCGCCGGGGATCGGGGCGTCGGGGTCGAAGCAGGTGACGACGTAGCTCTTGGTGCCCTCGGGGGCGCCCGACCAGGCCAGCTGGGGCGAGACGTTCTCCCCGCCCGACGACCCGTGCGCGTACCGGCCCGCCAGCGGTTCGCCGTCGCGCACGTCGGTGGAGGTGACGGTGAACGCGCCCACCTGGGGCAGCAGCTCGTAGGGGGCGGGAGCGACCGGGCGGTCCAGGCTCATCGGGTTCCTCGCAGCCAGTGGGGTGATCTTCCCGGTCGAATCTAGTCGGGCCCGAAACCGATCGCCTGTGGACAACTCCGCCAACCGGACCACGGACGCGCCTACTGTGGAGGGCGACACCCCCGGGGAGGAACGACCAGATGACCGACAACACCGAGCACGAGGTATCGCGTTCGACCAGCCGCGTGCGGTTCCCGCGGATCAGCCCGAGGGCCTACGAGCACCCGGCCGACCGCGGTGCCATGGCCACCCTGCGCGCCGTGCCCGGCCTGTCGGAGGTCCTCAAGTCCGTCGCGGGCCTGTTCAGCGAGCGCGGCGAGCGGCTGATGGCCCTCGCCTCGACCATCCGGGTCGGCGACAAGCAGTACCCGAAGATCAACCAGCTGCGGCTGGAGTCGGCGGAGGTGCTCGACCTCGACACCGCGCCGAACCTGTTCATCCAGCGCAGCCCGCACGCCAACGCCATGGCCATCGGCATCGACGAGCCGTTCATCGTGGTCACCACCGCGCTGGTGGAGGCGATGGACACCGAGAGCCTGCGCTTCGTCATCGGCCACGAGATGGGCCACGTGCTCTCCGGCCACGCCGTGCTGCGCACCGTGCTGCTGCGGCTGGTGAACCTGCAGCAGACGATGGCGCTGCTGCCGCCGAGCGCGCTCGCGCTGCGGGCCATCCTGGCCGCGCTCAAGGAGTGGTTCCGCAAGGCGGAGCTCACCGCCGACCGCGCGGGCCTGTTGGCGGGCCAGGACCCGGCCGCCGCGCTGCGCGCGCACCTCTACCAGGCGGGCGCCACCGACCTCACCCAGATCGACATCCCGTCGTTCCTGCAGCAGGCCAAGGAGTACGAGGAGATCGACGACATCCGCGACAGCATCCACAAGCTGCGCAACGTCGAGGGCATGACCCACCCGTTCGCCGTCGTGCGCGCCGCGCAGTTGCAACGCTGGGCCGCCTCCGACGAGTACCGCGAGATTCTCACCGGCCAATACCAACGCCGCGACGACGACGCCCCCGCGGGCAACCTCGGCGACGACCTGCGCTCGGCGGCCAAGTCGTACAAGGAGTCGTTCGCCGACTCCACCGACCCCTTGATCACCCTCCTCAACACCGTCGGCTCCACCATCTCCGACACGGCGGGCAAGGTCTTCAGCAAGTTCGGCTCCCGCCCGGAGAACACCGCCAGCAACTGAGCCGCTCCCTGGACCCTTCGGTGCCAGATGCTCGATGGGGCGGACTTGGTTTGCGTGGGGTGGCGGCAGTCGTAGCGTTTCAGCGCGGACAGGGCCATGCTTTTCGGCCCCAGCTTTGCGGTCCTGCCACGGCTGGTGCAGGGGCCCCGCGCAAACCGAGTTCGCCCCATCGAGCACACCGCACCACCACGAACCGACCCCGCCAACCCGGCCCACCGAGTCAACCCCGCCAGCCCGACCACTGGACACTCGGAAGCCGTCCACCCAATGCTTGATGGGGCGGACTTGGTTTGTGTGGGGTGGCGGTGCCCGTAGCGTTGTGCGCTGCAGGGCCATGCTTTTCGGCCCCAGCTTTGCGGTCCTGCCACGGGTAGCGCAGGGGCCCCGCGCAAACCAAGTTCGCCCCATCGAGCACTCCCACACCCCGCGACATCGGCGGCCCGCTCCGGACTTCTGGAGCGGGCCGCTGCGGCTGTGTGGGGTCGCCTGTTACGAGCGGGACCGCCGGGGGCGGTGTTGCCACCAGCCGATCGCCGTCGCGGCCAGGACCATGAGGGTGGCCGCGCCGGTGGCCACCGCGGCGGCTACCCCGGTTTGCTGCCAGGTCGGGGCCGGGTAGGGGAACCCGACCGCGAACCACAGCAGCCACACGGCGAGGAACAACCATCTCCTGCCGGTCTTGGGGGTCGTCTTCGTGCTGGTCACCACCGGTCCTCCTGAGTGCTCAGGTCGCTGTGCGTCACCATCGGTGCGGCGCGCGGTGTCCGCCGCGCGTGGCACCGATCAGGCGAACACCGTTGGGGCAGTTGCCCGATCCGGTGCCGCGATTGCCGCACGCGGTCCATTTCAGGGTCGCGCGTCCTGTGCGCAGCGTTACACCGTCCACCTGATGGGGCTCACCCGCGCGGGCCGTACATGATCACCGCGACCCCGATCAGGCACAGCGCGGAGCCGAGCAGGTCCCACCGGTCCGGGCGGAACCCGTCGACCACCACGGCCCAGGCCAGCGAGCCCGCCACGAAGATCCCGCCGTAGGCGGCCAGGACCCGGCCGAAGTGCGCCTCCGGCTGCAGGGTGGCCACGAACCCGTAGGCGCCGAGGGCCAGGACCCCGCCGACGACCCACAGCCAGCCCCGGTCCTCGCGCACGCCCTGCCACACCAGCCACGCCCCGCCGATCTCGGCGAGCGCGGCGACGACGAACAGCACCACCGACCGCAGCGGCACCCGCTCAGCCCCCGGTCGCGCTGAAGTGCTGGCGGTCGACCGGTGAGGTCCAGGTGCCGCCCCAGGTCCAGCCGATCGAGCTGAACGCGCGGACCACCGGGTCACCGGCGAAGACCATGCCAGGGCGACGATTCGACCTGTCCACATAGGAGGATGCGAGCTCCGGCAGCACGAGCTTTCCCTTCGTGTAAGGGTTGCAGAACGGGTTGATGTCGATCGCCAGGCCCGAGGCGTGCGCCGACCATGTGGTGCCGGTGCGCACCGCCCGGCAGACGAACGAGCCGGTGTTGTTGCCGTCCCCGGTCGGCGGTAGGTCCAATTCGGACAGTGCGGTCACCCGCATCTCCTCAAGCGGGAACCGGTGCGCGAACAGGGTTTCGAACACCTTCGTCACGTTGCCCGCGACGGAGGCGTTGACCAGCATCTCGCCGGTGTGCGGCTTCCCGTCGAACCCCCAGAACGACATGGTCAGGTACCGCAGCTGCCCCAGCGACACCGGGCACCCCGCGTGCCAGGTGCTGCGCCGCGCCACCGCGTCGGGCACCGCCGAGATCGTCGCCGCGTAGCGACCGCCCGCGGGCGGCGGCAGGAGGTCGGCGGTCGGCAGTGCGCGGTTGGCCAGGACCGCGGGCGTCGGGAGGATCTTCCCGAAACCGTCCGGCCCCAGCGGCAGCGGCGTCGCGCCGACCACCCACACCGGGGGCGGGGCAGGCACCGGCGAGGTACTGGTCGGGGCCGCGTTCGTGGTGGTCACGGGCGTGGTGGTCAAGGGCGTCGTGGTGGACGTCGTCGCGCTCAGCGTTGTGGTCGGGACGGTGGTGGCCGAGGCGGAGGCCGCGCGTTGCTGCTCGGGGGTCACGCACCCGGCGGTGGCGAGCAGCAGGCACAGCGCGGTGAGGAGGCGACGCACGGCCCCCAGCATGCCACCCGGCAAGGTCCACCCGTTCGAGCGACAGCGCAGAGTAACCGTTCGCCACGGATTTGACCTACCGTGTCGACCCTGGGCTCCCCACCCACCCCACCCGCCCCACCCCGAACAGGAGATCTCGCCATGGCGCGATACGTCCGCCGCGTCCTCGGTGCCCTTGCCGCCCTGGCGATCATCGCCGCGGTGGTCCTCGGCCAGTTCTTCCGCGCCGAGGCGGGCCAGCAGATCGTCGGGGGTCAGCGCGCCGCCATCGCCGACCACCCGTACGTGGTCTACCTGGCCACCACCGACGGTTTCCAGTTCTGCGGCGGCACCCTGGTCACCCGGGACAAGGTCGTCACCGCCGCGCACTGCGCCAAGGCGTACCCCCGCGACCGGGTGCGGGTGGTCGCCGGTCGCGAGGACAAGGCGAGCACCGAGGGCAGCACCGTCGAGGTCAAGGACATCTGGGTGCACCCGGACTACCGCGATGTCACCCTGGGTGACGATGTCGCCGTGCTCACCCTGGCGCAGCGGGTGGGCTACCGGCCGCTCCCGCTGGCCACCGACCAGGCGCTCTACGCCGCCGAGACCCCCGCGACGATCCTCGGCTGGGGTCGGGTGGCCGAGACCGGCCCGGCGTCGCGCTACCTGCTCGGCGCCGAGGTCCGCATGGTCTCCGACACCGAGTGCGCCGCGGACTACGACAGCTTCTACGAGGTCCCGATGGTCTGCGCGGGCCTGCCGCAGGGCGGGATCGACACCTGCCAGGGCGACTCCGGCGGCCCCCTTGTGGTCGACGGCAGGCTGGTGGGCATCGCGTCGTGGGGCCAGGGTTGCGCCGAGGCGGGCAGTCCCGGCGTGTACACCCGCATCTCGACCTACGTGGACCTGATCACCGACCACCTGTGATATCCACACCGTCGTGACCCTGCACGTCGTTCCCGGCCCAGAGTTGACCACGACAGACCTCTATGCCCTCTTGCGCCTCAGAGTCGACGTGTTCGTGGTCGAGCAGAACTGCCCGTACCCCGAACTCGACGGGCAAGACCTGCTCGCCACTACCGTCCATGTCTGGTGGCAGCCGGATTCGACGCCCTTGTCCTGCCTGCGCGTACTGGGCACCTCCGGCGCACTACGACGTGTAGGCCGCGTCTGCACGGCTCTTGATGCCCGGGGGAGTGGCCTAGGTGGACGTCTTATGGCTGCCGCGCTGGACATCGTTGGCCTGGACGAGAGTGTTCTAGACGCGCAGTTGCACGCCCAGTCCCTCTATGCGCGGCACGGCTACCTTCCCGAGGGAGAGCCCTTCGAGGAAGACGGCATCATGCACATCCGCATGCGCCGCCCGGCGACCGCCGACTAGCGGGGCGCGCACCGGGTGATCACGTCGACCGCCCGGTCGATGTCGCCTTCGCTCAGGTCGGCCCGCGCGGTCAGCCGCAGCCGGGAGATCGAGTCCGGGACCGACGGGGGCCGGAAGCAGCCGACCCACACGCCCGCGGCCCGGCAGTCGTTCGACCACGCCAGGGCGGCGTCCGGGGAAGGGGCCCGCACCGACACCACCGCCGCGCTGGGCTCGCTCACGGTCAGGCCCGCCGCCGAGAGGCGTTCGGCGAGGGTCGTCGCCACCGTCAGGGCGCGTTCAGGGCGGTCCGGCTCCTCCTTGAGCACGGTCAACGCCGACAGCGCGGCGGCCGCGCTGCTGGGGGCCAGGCCGGTGTCGAAGATGAAGCTGCGCGCGTTCTCCACCAGGTGCCGGATCACGCGTCGGGGGCCGAGCACGGCGCCGCCCTGCGCCCCGAGCGACTTCGACAGCGTCACCGTGATGACCACGTCCGGGTCGCTCGCCAGACCCGCCGCGGACACCGCGCCGCGACCGCCTTCGCCGAGCACGCCCAGTCCGTGCGCGTCGTCGACGATCAGCGCCGCACCGTTCTCCCGGCACACCGCGGCCAGTTCGGGCAGGGGCGCGAGGTCACCGTCCACACTGAACACGGAGTCGGTGACGTACACGGCCCGCTCGGTCCGCCGCGTCGACAGCGCCCGCCCGGCCGCGGCCGGGTCGCTGTGGCCGACCACGGCGACCTCGGCGCGCGAGAGCCTGCAGCCGTCGATCAGCGAGGCGTGGATGTGCGAGTCGGTGACGATGGAGCAGGTCTTGCCCGACAGCGCGGTCACCGCGCCGAGGTTCGCGGCGAACCCGGAGGAGAACACCAGCGCCGCCTGCGTGCCGCAGAAGCGGGCGAGCTCGAACTCCAGTTCGCTGTGCAGTTCCGTGCTGCCGGTGACCAGCCGCGACCCGGTCGACCCCGCGCCCCAGCGCAGGGTCGCGGCGGCGGCGGCCCCGGCGACGCGCTTGTCCCTGGCCAGCCCGAGGTAGTCGTTGCCTGCCAGGTCCAGCAGGTCCGAGTCGGGCCCGCGCGGCCGCAGCTGCCTGCTCAGGCCCGCCTTGCGGCGGTCGTCGGCGTGGCTGTCGAGCCAGTCGAACACCTGGTCGGGGGCGGTGGCGGCGTCGGTCACGGGAGCGAGTCTGGCACCAGGGCCAGCGGGGACAGGGCTGGGGGTGGGAGGTGCTCGGCAGGACGATACGGTCGGGGAATGCGTGGCGCCGTGAGTTTCGTGGGAGCTGGACCGGGTGCGGCCGACCTCATCACCCTGCGCGGTGCGACCAGGATCGCCGAGGCCGATCTGGTGCTCTACACGCCGAGCACGGTGGACCCGGTGTGGCTGCGCGAGCACGCGAGAGCCGACGCCGAGCTCGTCGACCACGGCAGGCTCGGCGCCGACGAGCTCGCCGAGCGCTACCGCGGGGTGGCCAGCAGGCACCACCGGGCCGTCCTGCTGATCGCCGGTGATCCCGCGCAGTGCGCCGACCTGCGGGAGCAGCGCGAGCTGTGCACCAAGATCGGTCTCGACGTCGAGGTGGTCCCCGGGGTGTCGCCGGTGTCCGCGGTCGCGGCGGCCACGGGGAACTCGCTCACGGAGGCCGCGGCGGCCGACACGGCGATCGTCACCGACGCGGCGACCGAGGCCGATTTCGAGCGCATCCGCGATCTCGCCGCCGAGGGGCGCACGCTCGCCGTGAACGCCCCGGCCGCGCGCGCCGCCGAGTTGGCCGAGGCGTTGACCGCCGCGGGGTTGGACCCGCAGGTGCCGGTGGTGGTCGCGCACAAGGTGAGCTGGGCGGACGAGAAGCTGCTGCGCACCACGGTCGGCGAGGTGGTGGCCGAGGTGAAGCGCGCCAACCTGTGGCGGCACGCGCTGTTCCTGGTCGGTGACGCGCTGCGGCAGGCGAAGCCGAGGGCCGGGTACGTGCCGCGGGCCGCGGGGGAGCCGGGCAAGCGGTGGGCGTCGAAGTCGTGGCGGTCCACCGGGACGTGGCCGCGCCGGTCGTGCCCCGAGGCCGAGGTGCCCGCTCAGGCCGACGTCGAGCCCGCGGTTCCCGAGCAGGCTCGACCGGTTGTCGCCGAGGCGGACGTCCCGGCGGTCGAGGCGAAGCCGGTGGTCAAGCGCACTGCCGCCGCGAAGAAGCAGCCGCCGAAGACCGCTCGGGCGACCGCGCGCCGCACCACGAAGAAGTGAGTGCTCTTCGCGATCGTGGTCGAATGTCGTCATGACGGTGACCTTCTTAGGTGGCTCCGAGTTCGACAGCGAGCCGGTGGACTCGGCGGATCTCGTCGTCGGCCCCAAAGCCGCGGTGGCCGGGTACGCGGGGTCCGCTCGGGTGATCGAGACGACCGCCCCGCTCGCTGAGTCGACTGTGGACGCTCTGGTCGCCGCGAAGTCCGCCGTGGTGCTCGTCGCGGGGGACCCGGGGTTCTTCGGTGACTTGAGAACACTGCGGGAGCGAGGTGCCGATGTCGTTGTGCGGCCCGGCCTCACCGATGTCCAGCGCCTGGCGGCGTTGCTGCGGCGCCCGTGGGACGACATCACCGTGGTCAGCGCCTGGGGCCGGGATTTCCGCCGCGCGGTGAACGTCTGCCGTGCTCGCCCGGCCGTCGCCGTGCTCACCGCTCCCGGCGCTGGACCGGCTGAGCTCGCCGCGCAGCTGTCCGGCTGGCGCCGCCAGATCGCGGTGCTCGAGGACATCGGCGGCACCGAGCGGCTGTCCGTTGTGGATGCTGAGCAAGCGCGCGAGCGCGAGTGGCTGGAGCCCAACCTCGTGCTCTGCCTGGCAGTTCCCGAATCGGCCGGGCGGGCGACGTGGATGGCGGGCGGTGAACCCGTTCCGCCCCGGGACGGGTGGGCGTTGGACGACAGCGCTTTCGCTTCCCGCACGGGTGTCGGGACTTCGCCGGAGGTCCGCGCGGTCGCCTTGGCCCGTTTGGCGCCCCGCCCCGGTTCCCTGCTCTGGGACGTGTGCGCGGGCTCGGGTGCCGTCGGCGTCGAAGCCGCCCGCTTGGGTGCCGCCGTGATCGCCGTCGAGGAGGATCCCGGTCTCTGCGTGCGCGTTGTGGCCAACGCTTCGGCGCACGGCGTCGAACTCCGCCTGGCCGACGACGAACCCCTCAGCGGGCTGCCCCGCCCGGATTCGATCTTCCTCGGGTCCGCCCGCCCCGACCTGGTCCGCGCGTGCGCGGGCGCCGGTGCCGACCGGATCGTGGTCAGGGTCGCGGAACTCGACCGGATCACTGCGACCCGCCAAGCCCTGATCAGCGCGGGCTACCGGGTGGACGGCTGCCACCTCGCCACCGCCGTCATCACCGCCGCCGACGGTGCCACGACCCTGGAACCCGCGGCGGGCACCTTCCTGCTCTGGGCGAGTCGCTGAACCGATACACAGAATTGCCAACTGGTCCACGAACGGCGCTCGCCGCCCGGCGACGGCGGGTGGTTCGCCGATCGGTCGATGGCCCAGTGGCCGAATGGGCCCGTACACACTCCCTTGGTACTAGGCCGAAAGCGTGAATGTATCGCCAAACGTGCTGGTGGAACGGTTGTGCGACAGCCGCGCCCGCGGTGTCACACGCAGGTCTGGACCTCTTGTCCGCCAAGGGAGACCGCTGCGTCGGGTGGCCGGGTCCGCTTGTACTGGGAGCGCTCTCCCGGCAACCGTTTCGCTACGGAAGGGCCACAACGAGGCAGTAGACCAATAGGATTCGGCCCAGGGGTCCGTGACGAGCGGAGAACTTGTGAACACTGCGCGAACTGTTCGGCTGTCCCGGCGCTCGGTGCTGTTGGCCGGTGCCGGGCTGGGGGCTGGGCTGCTGGCGGGGTGCCAGCAGGCGTCCCCGTCGGCGTCACCGCCGGAGAACGTGTTGCAGACCAAGGCTCCCACGTCCGAGGTGCCGCCGGTGGTCACCGGGCGCAACCTGTCGGCCGGTCGCTACCGCGAGGTCGACATCGTCATCATCCGGCCGGAGGGCGTGCCGCCGGAGCCCATCCCGGTGTGCATCGCGTTGCACGGGGGCCTGGGCGGGGCGAAGGTGTTCCTCGACTACGGCGTGCCGCAGGTGCTCACCCAGATCGTGAAGGACGGCGCGCAGCCGTTCGCGGTGGTGGCCGTCGAGGGCGGCAACTGGATCGGCAACAAGGACGACGACCCGCACCGCATGCTCAACGAGGACCTGCCCGGCTGGTTGGACTACCACGACCTGGCCAGCACCCCGTTCTCCGTCGTCGGGTTCGGCGAGGGCGGTGCCGCCGCGCTCAACCAGGGCCGCTCGCCCGGCTTCCAGGCGGTCGCGGCGATCAGCCCGAACCTGTACGCCTCGTGGGATTCCGCGCAGCGCACCAACATGTACGACAACCAGGCCCGCTGGGAGCGGCTGGAACCGTTGCGGCACACCATGGAACTGGGCAAGACGCCGATCGGCCTGTGGTGCGGCACCGAGGACACCACCCGGGTGGAGCTGACCGAGCAGTTGGCGCAGAAGGTCAAGGCGGTCAAGACCTCCTTCGGCCCGGGCGGGCACGACGACGCGTACTTCCGCGCGGCCATCCCCGAGGCGCTGAAGTTCGTGGCGGGCTACCTGTAGCCTCGTGCGGGCGGCGCGCCCGTGCGCCGCGAACGACCTGGGGACCAGCGAATGACCGACCGACCAGACCAGCCAGAGCAGCCGAGCGGATCCGAGCCGGGGTACCCGCCGATCCCCGAGCCGAGGCGGACCGACCACACCGGCGCCATCCAACTGGGCATCGTCGCGCTGCGTCCGCTGCACCTGCCGGACTTCGTCAGCGGCATGGTCGGTGCGTTGCGGCGCAACGCGGGCGCGCTGCTGGGTGTGTCGTTGGCGGTGTCGCTGGGCGCCGAGTTGCTGCGCAGGCTGCTGCTGACGCTGTTCGTCGGTGAGGTGCCCAAGCTCGACAGCTTCACCGGCAAGCAGGTGGAGTGGGACGACCTGTCCCCCTACGTCGCCGACCTCGCGATCACCACGGCCACCCTGGGCCTGTTCACCCTGCTGCTGGTGGCGGTGGTCAACGTGGTCGTGCCGCGCGCGGTGTTCGGCCACACGACCAGCGCCAGGCACGCCCTCGGCGAGGCCGCGCCCGCCCTGGGCCGGTTGATCGCGACCGCGCTGGTCGTCGTGGCCATCATGGCCTGCCTCACCGCCGTCGCCGTCCTGCCGGTGGCCGCCGCCGGGTCGGGTGGTGTGCTCATCGCGATCCCCGCGCTGGTCGCCATGGTGTACCTGTCCATCGCCTTCACCTTCGCCCGCGCGATCGTCGTGGTCGAGGGCCTCGGTCCCGCCGCCGCGCTCGACCGCTCGCGCAAGCTCGTGCACGCCGTCGGCTGGTGGCGCCTGGCGGGCATCACGACCCTCGTCGGCGTCGTGCTCGCGCTGATCACCCTGGTGATCACCACCCTGTTCGCCCGCATCAGCGGCGACAGCGTGATCGGCGAGATCCTGGCCGTCGTCTTGGCGGGCACCTTCACCGGGGCCGCCAGCCTCACCGTCGAGTCGCTGCTCTACGTCGACTACCGCGCCCGCACCGAGGGCATCGACGGCCTCTGGCTCAAGGCGGGCTGACCCGCGCGTCACGCCGGTCACACTGTCGGGCGGCGAATGCGGGTGCTCGGCCGCTGAGCGGGCATGCTGTCCGGCATGGCAGTTGAGCAGCACTACCTGGCCGGCCTGGACCTCGCCGGGCGTCGGGTCGTCGTCGTCGGTGGCGGGACGGTGGCGCAGCGGCGGTTGCCCCGGTTGGTGCGCTGCGGCGCCGCGGTCGAGGTGGTGTCGCCGGAGGTGACGCCGTCGGTCGAGGCGATGGCCACCGCGGGCGAGATCACCTGGCACGAGCGGGTCTTCCAGGCGGGCGACCTCGCTGACGCCTGGTACGTGCTCTGCTGCACCTCCGACACCGCGGTCAACGCCGCGGTGGCCGAAGAAGCCGAGCGGACCCGGGTCTTCTGCGTCCGAGCGGACGCGGGCAGCGCCGGTAGCGCGGTCACGCCCGCCACGGGTGATCACGACGGGCTCCTCGTCGGCGTCCTCGCGGGCGGCGAACACCAGCGCTCCGCGGCCATCCGCGACGGGTTGCTCGACGCGCTGCGGGAAGGGCGGATCGAGGACCAGGAGCGGGAACCCGCCGGGGTCGCGTTGGTCGGTGGTGGCCCGGGGGATCCGGAGCTGATCACCGTGCGCGGCCGCCGGTTGCTGGCCAGGGCGGACGTCGTGATCGCCGACCGGCTGGGGCCGAGGGACCTGCTCGACGAGTTGGCGCCCTCGGTCACCGTGATCGATGCCGCCAAGATCCCGTACGGGCGGGCGGCGAGTCAGGACGCGATCAACGAGGCCCTGATCGCGCACGCCAAGGCGGGCAAGTTCGTGGTTCGGCTCAAGGGCGGCGATCCTTACGTGTTCGGGCGGGGCTTCGAAGAGGTCATCGCGTGCGCTAAGGCAGGTGTGGCCGTCACGGTCGTGCCGGGCGTGACCTCGGCGTTCGCCGTCCCCGCTGTCGCCGACGTTCCCGTGACTCACCGGGGTGTCGCCCACGAGGTCGTTGTCGTTTCAGGGCACATCGGCCCTGACGACCCCAACACCCTCACCGACTGGGCGGCGCTGGCCCGCCTCGGCGGCTCCATCGTCGTGATGATGGGGGTGGACAAGCTCGCGGCCATCGCCAAGGTCCTGATCAGCGGCGGGAGGTCGGCCGACACCCCCGTCGCGGTGGTGCAGGAGGGCACCACCCGGTCCCAGCGGGTACTGCGCTCCACATTGGACCGCGTGGCCAACGACCTGGTCGCGGCCGGGATCCGACCGCCCGCGGTGACCGTCATCGGCGGGGTGGCCGGACTTAATACCGCGCTCGCTTAGGACAACAATCAGTACCCGTACTGCGTCGACTACGGATTGTTCCGGATGTGTCCGCACGGTGATGGTGATGGTCCGCAGACCAGAGGAGATCCCCACCGTGGCCTACGCGATCGACCCGTTCCTCAGCCCCAGCACCAGCCCGGGCGACTTCACCCTGTCCGTGGAGCCGCTCTCGCTCCGCGTGGGGCGGCCTGGTGGCGCCACCGCCATCATCGCGACGAAGGCGGGAGCCGAGGCCCACACGTTGACCCTGTCGGTCACCGGGCTGCCCTGCGGGGCGATCGCCACCTTCGAGCCGAAGGTGGTCGAGGCGGGCCGCTCGACGCGGCTGAGCATCGCCATCCCGGAGAAGGCGAGCCCAGGGGTCTACCCGGTCACCGTGCACGCCACAGCGGCCAATGGCATGGCGGCGCGGGCCTACATGTCACTGACCGTCGACGACGCCTCGACGCACAGTGGCATCAAGGTGCGCTTAGTACCCGAGGAGTCGACCACCCAACCCGGTTTCCTGACCCAGACGCGCGTCACCGTCTCCACGGACGAGCCCGTGGAGCTCAGCGTCGACGGCGTCCCGCCGGGGACCCGGGCCACGTTCAGCCCGGCGCGGTTGCCCGTCGGCGGCGGCGCCTGCACCCTCTGGATCTTCACCAGCCCGTCCGCCGCACCCGGCGCGTACCCCATCGCCGTGTCGGCTCGGGGTGCGCACGGGCGCGTCGGCGAGGCCATCTTCACCCTGACCATCACCGGGTGGGACCGGCCCTGAGGCGAGCCGGTCCCGGTCGGACCTGCTAGTCCGGCCACTCCCACCGCACGCACAGGATCCCGGGACCGAAGTCCAGGGCCACGGCGTGCGCCTTGCCGTCCAGGGTGACGTCCAGCTTGCGCCGGTTGGTCACCTGGTCGTCCATGTCGACGGTGTACTGCTCCAGGTACGCGGGCAGCGCCCTGGGGTCGAAGCGCAGCTCGAGGACGAACTCGCGGACCGGCCCGGGGAACTTGCGGCAGTAGCTGTCGTCGCCGCGCGAGTACGGCGGTCCCGGGTGGCGCAGCGCGTAGTCCACGATGGTGGTCTCGCCCCGGTTGAGCGGCTGGTCGAGCAGGATCTCGCCCGCCAGCAGCCCCGCGGTGGCGTCCTGGGCGACCCGGCCGATGCGGCAGGTGTCACCCGCGACGATCTCGGGGAACGGCCTGCCGGGCACCTCCAGGTCGTACACCAGCAGCGTGCGATCGGCCCCGTCCCGCTCGGCGCGGAATACCTGGCGGATGTTGAGGGCCTTCTCGCCGCGGTCGACCGCGATCTCCATCTTGTCGTGCTGGCTGATCTTGGTCAGCGCGCTGTCGCTGGTGAAGTCGATGCGCTTGAGCAGGTGCGAGACCGGCTCGCTGTTGCCCCACAGCGCCTCGACGGTCAGCCGGGAGGACTCCCGGTTGACCCGCCCGCGCGGCCGAGGTGGGCCGAGTAGGGCGATCAACGAGCCGGTGGGCACCCCGAGGACGTCCTCCAGATGGCCGAGCGCGGCCAGCGACTCGGCCCGCTCGGGCCTGCGCCGCCCGGACTGCCAGTAGCTCAGCGCGGTGACGCTGATCGACACCCCCCTGGCCCGCAGCCGGTACTGGATCCGGTCGAGGCTCAGACCGCTGGCCTGGATCGCCGACCGCAACGCCGTGGGGAACGCGTCAGCCGCCAGCGACTCGGGCTGCTCGGCTGTCAACGCATGGCGGACACTCCCGTTCTGGTGAAGCTCACGAACTGGCTCGCGGGTGATACCGCTACCCATGTTCACTCCCTGGGTTACCCCTTACGCCCTGACGGTCACATTACGTCTTAGGGGCCCCGCTGGGTAGCGTCAGTGTTAATTCATGGGTAACCAGATCACTCCTGGCGGTCACCGGATAGCCTGAATGACGCCGGTGCTATACCCCCGAACGGTCCATGAGCACCCTCCATAGGGTCCACCGGGACCGTTCCCGTTCCCAGATGGCGCACCCGTGGGAGACCCCGGGGTCGGTAAGCATAAACCTGCTGGACAGCGGCCTCTGATCGTTGGCTAGCCTGGCTGCCACAACCACGGGTCCGCACCCGCGCACCCGCACGCCAGCACCCTGATCGCGACAGGAGAGCGCACACCGTGATCCGCACGCACGAGGCCGGAACCCTCCGCGCCGAGCACGCCGGGCAGACCGTCACCCTCACCGGGTGGGTGGCCCGCAGGCGCGATCACGGCGGGGTCATCTTCATCGATCTGCGCGACGCCTCGGGCGTGTCGCAGGTCGTCTTCCGCGAGGGCGAGATGGCCGAGCGCGCCCACCGGCTGCGCGCGGAGTTCTGCGTGAAGGTCGTCGGCGAGGTCGCCGCCCGCCCGGCGGGCAACGAGAACCCGGAGATCCCCACCGGCGCGATCGAGGTGCTGGCCACCGAGCTGCACGTGCTCAGCGAGTCAGCGCCGCTGCCCTTCCCGCTCGACGACCACCTCACCGTCGGCGACGAGGTCCGGCTCCGCTACCGCTACCTCGACCTGCGCCGCAGCGAGCCCGCCAGGGCCATCCGGCTGCGCAGCGAGGTCAGCCGGATCGCCCGCGAGGTGCTGCACGCCGAGCGCTTCGTCGAGGTCGAGACCCCCACGCTGACCCGCTCCACCCCCGAGGGCGCCCGCGACTTCGTCGTGCCCGCCCGGCTGCGGCCCGGCTCCTGGTACGCGCTGCCGCAGTCGCCGCAGCTGTTCAAGCAGCTGCTCATGGTCGGCGGCCTGGAGCGGTACTACCAGATCGCCCGTTGCTACCGCGACGAGGACTTCCGGGCCGACCGCCAGCCCGAGTTCACCCAGCTCGACATCGAGATGAGCTTCGTCGAGCAGGACGACGTGATCGCGCTCGGCGAGCGGATCATCGGCACGATCTGGCGCGAGCTGGCCGACCACGAGATCAGCGCGCCGCTGCCCAGGCTGACCTACGCCGACGCCATGTCCCGCTACGGCTCCGACAAGCCCGACATCCGCTTCGCCGTCGAGCTGACCGAGCTGACTGAGTACTTCGCCGAGACCCCGTTCCGGGTGTTCCAGGCGCCCTACGTCGGTGCCGTGGTCATGCCCGGTGGCGCGAGCCAGCCGCGCAAGCAGCTCGACGCCTGGCAGGAGTTCGCCAAGCAGCGCGGCCACAAGGGCCTGGCCTACGTGCTGGTCCAGGAGGACGGCACGCTCGGCGGCCCGGTCGCCAAGAACCTGTCCGAGGTCGAGCGCGAGGGCCTGGCCAAGGCCGCGGGCGCCGAGCCGGGCGACTGCGTGTTCTTCGCCGCGGGCAACCCCAACGACGCCCGCGCGCTGCTGGGTGCCGCCCGCCAGGAGATCGGCCGCCGCTGCGGCTTGATCGACGAGTCCGCGTGGGGCTTCGTGTGGGTGGTCGACGCGCCGATGTTCGAGGAGGCCGCCGCGGCCACCTCCGCCGGTGACGTCGCCGTCGGCGCGGGTCGCTGGACCGCGCTGCACCACGCCTTCACCTCGCCCAACGCCGAGTGGATCGACCGGTTCGACCAGGACCCGGGCAACGCCCTGGCCTACGCCTACGACCTCGTGCTCAACGGCAACGAGATCGGTGGCGGCTCGATCCGTATCCACAACAAGGATGTCCAGGAGCGGGTGTTCGGCATCATGGGCCTCGACCAGGCCGAGGCGCAGGAGAAGTTCGGCTTCCTGCTCGACGCCTTCGCCTTCGGCGCGCCCCCGCACGGCGGCATCGCCTTCGGCTGGGACCGGCTGGTCATGCTGCTGGCGGGCCTGGACTCCATCCGCGAGGTCATCGCCTTCCCCAAGACCGGTGGCGGCTACGACCCGCTGACCGCCGCGCCCGCGCCCATCACCGCGGAGCAGCGCAAGGAGGCCGGGGTCGACTTCAAGCCGGTCAAGCCCACCGAGGCGGCCGCGCCCACCGCGGGCTGAGGTGCTGCACCTGAGGGTCGTCTGCCCGCCCGCGAGCACCGAGCGGGCGCTGGCGGTGCTGCGTGAGCACCCCGGCGCCACCCACCTCGTGCTGTTCGCGGGCGCGGCGATCGACCCGAAGGGCGACGTGCTCGAGGCCGACGTGGCCCGCGAAGCGGCCGACGAGGTCCTGGCCGCGCTGTGCGACCTGGGCATCGACCGCGACGGCGGCATCACCCTCGAGCAGATCGACACCTCGCTGTCGGACGCCGCCGACCAGGCGGAGGCGTCCGCGCCCGGCGACGGGGCCGACGCGCTGGTGTGGGAGGAGTTGGTCGCCCGCACCGGCGAGGAGTCCCGGTTCACCGGCACCTACCTGGCGTTCCTGGTCATCGCCTGCCTGCTCGCCGCGGCCGGGGTGGTCACCGACTCCGCGGTGACGATCGTCGGGGCCATGGTCGTCGGCCCGGAGTTCGGGCCGCTCGCGGCACTGGCCGTCGGGCTGGTCTGCCGCCGGGGCGACCTGGTGCGCCGGGCGGTCACCGCGCTCGCCGTCGGGTTCCCGGTGGCCATCGCGGTCACCGCCGGGTTGACCTGGCTCGGCCACCGGGCCGGGCTGCTCGACGTCGGGGCGATCAGCGGCGACCACGACGTGGACTTCGTCTACCAGGTCGGGGTGTGGTCGCTGGTGGTCGCGGTGCTGGCGGGCGCGGCCGGGATGCTGTCGATGACCTCGGCGAAGTCGGCGGCGCTGGTGGGCGTGTTCATCTCGGTGACCACCGTGCCCGCCGCCGGGTACATCGGGGTCGCCGCGGTGCTCGGGCAGTGGACCAAGGTGGCGGCCTCGGCCGGTCAGCTGGCGGTCAACCTGGTCGGGATCGTGCTCGCCGCTGCCGTCGTGCTGCTCCTGCGCCGCCGCTCGCGGGCCCGCACCCGGCCGCTCTCGCGCGGCTGATCCGTCCCACCCGCTGGGACGCGCCGGTGGGTCGCACACCGAAAACGGGGTGCTCACCGTTATTTCTTTGCGGGTCCCTCGTCGCGACCCGGGTTCGACCACTACGGTCTTCTCGGCGGGATAGCTGACCGGGCCGGTTCGGCCCCCTACGATCGGGAGCAGGGTCAGAGGAGATGAGTGTGGAGATCGCCGCCGATCCGCCGGGCACCGGCGCACCGGACGGCCCCGGCGAATCCGATCAACTCGCGAGCGCGGAGGTGCTGGCCACCGTCGTGGCCGCCGAGTCCGTGCTGAGCAAGCGCTTCGGCGCGCGCATCCACCTGGCCGAACCGGAGGACCTCGGCGGCAGCGAGCGCTCCATCGTGCTGCGGGTGAAGGTCGCCGCCAGCCCGTTCTCCCTGCCGCGCACCCTCGCGGTCAAGCGCTACGTGCGCCCGGCGGGCGGGGCGACCCGCGACAGCTGGGTCCGCGAGGCGGTCAGCTACCAGCTGTTCACCGCGCTGGCCGCCGAGGACCGGATGTGCCCGGAGCTGTTCGCCCACGACAGCGGCACCAACCTGCTGGTCATGGAGGACCTGGGCCGGGCGCCGACGCTGGCCGAGAAGCTGCACGGCGACGACGCCCGCGCCGCCGAGGGCGCGCTGCTGTCCTGGGCCCGCTCGCTCGGCCGCCTGCACGCCTCCACCGCGGGCCGCGAGGCCGATTTCGACGCGCTGCTGCGCAGGCTCAGCCCGCCCAAGTCCAAGGACCCGCTGACCGTGGATGGCCCGGTCGCCATCGAGGCGCTGCCGCTGCTGCTGGCCACCGAGTTCGGCGTCGACACCGACCCGACCGCCCACGACGCGGCCAGGCGCACCCTCGCGCTGCTCGACACCGCGCGGCACCGGGCGTTCAGCCCGTCGGACTCGTGCCCGGACAACAACCTCATCACCAACCGCGGCGTGCGCTTCCTGGACTTCGAGGGCGGCTGCGTGCGGAACATGATGTTCGACGCCGCGTACCTCACCGTGCCGTTCCCGTCCTGCTGGTGCGCCTACGCGCTGCCGCCGGGGATGACCGACGCCATGCTGGCCGCCTGGCGGGCCGAGGTGCGGGTCATGTGGCCCGACCTCGACGACGACGCCGTGCTCGGCCCCCGGCTGCTCGACGCCCAGTTGTTCTGGGTGTGGCTGACCACCTGGCAGTACCTCACCGTGCCCGACGTCGAGCAGTTGGGCTCCGGCGGGTCGGTCGCCAAGCCGCACCAGGCCGACGTGCTGGTGGCCCGCTGGGTGGCGTTGGCCGCCTCGGCGCGGCTGGCCCGCGCGGCTGCGGTCGCCGAGCACGCGCAGGCGGTCGTCACGGCGCTCCAGTCGCGGTTCGGCGCGCGTTCGCTGCCGCTCTACCCCGCGTTCGACTGATACCGAAGTCTTCTCCGGTCCGACCCCGGGCGGACACCGCGATCTCACCGCCGGTGAGTCCTCGCGCCGCATCGTAGTCCGCGTGACCGCGCTGGGGATCGAACGCAGCACACCGCCGACCCGACCAGACCCGCACGCGACCTGGACCGCGAGGACCCTGGCCGTCCTCGGCGACTCGACCGCGGTCGGCATCGGCGACCCGTTGCGCGGCGGCGGGTGGCGCGGCTTCGGCCCGCTGCTGGCCGCCGCGCTGGGCGCGCAGGAGCACAACGTGTCGGTCAACGGCGCCCGGCTCGCCGACGTGCGCGCCGTGCAGTTGCCGCGCGCGCTCGCCGTCCGACCGGACGCGGCCGTGCTGATCGCGGGCATGAACGACACCCTGCGCTCGGACTTCGACCCCGAGGCGATGCGCGCCGACCTCACCGACATCGTCACCTCGCTGCACGCGGTCGGCACCGAGGTGGTGCTGGTGCGCTTCCACGACCACGCCCGCGTGTTCCGGATGCCCGCCTCGCTGCGCCGCGCGCTGCGCACCCGCATCGACCGCCTCAACGCCGTGATCGAGGCCGTCGTGGCCGACACCGGCGCCGCGCACCTCGACCTGGACGCGATGCCCGGCGCCTACCAGACGGCGACCTGGAGCGTCGACCGGCTGCACCCGTCCGAACTCGGTCACCGGATGCTGGCGAAGGCGTTCGCCGAACAGCTGGTCGGCCGCGGCTGCGTCCAGCCCGCCCCGGTGAGCCTGGTGTGCGAGGGCGGCCTGCGGGTCGGCCCGCTCGCCCACCTGGCCTGGCTGGTCCTCAAGGGCATCCCGTGGCTGTGCAAGCGCGGCGGCGACCTGGTGCCGTACGCGCTGGGCATCATGCTGCGCGGGCACCGCGAACCACCCTGTGGACAACTCGCGGCGGAGCCGGTGGCCCGTCCGTAGAGTTCTCGCCATGGCATTGATCGACCGCACCCTGCTCGGCCCAGGACCGTCCAACCCGTACCCCGAGGCGACGGCCGCCCTGTCGGCGCCCCTGCTGGGGCACCTGGACCCGGAGTTCCTCCGCGTGCTCGACGAGACCTGCGCCCGCCTGCGCCGGGTCTGGGGAACGGCAAACGACCGCACCCTCCCCTTGTCGGGCACCGGGTCCATCGGCATGGAGGCGGCGTTCGCGAACTTCGTCCGCCCCGGCGACGTCGTGGTGGTCGGCGTGAACGGGCTCTTCGGCGAGCGCATGGTCGACGTGGCGGGCCGCTACGGGGCGGACGTGGTCCGGGTGGACCACGACTGGGGCACGCCGATCGACGTGGAACGGGTCCTCGCCGCGCACCCGGAGCCGTCGCTGGTGGCCGCCGTGCACGCCGAGACCTCCACCGGCGTGCGCAGCGACATCCGGGCGCTGTCGCTCGCCGTGCACAAGCGCGACGAGCGGGCCCTGGTCCTGGCCGACTGCGTGACGTCCCTGGCGGGCATCGAAGTGGCCATCGACGCCTGGGACGTGGACCTGGCCTACTCCGGAACCCAGAAGTGCCTTGGCGTCGCGCCCGGTCTCGCCCCGTTCACCGTGTCCCCGCGAGCCTGGGACCGGAGGGTGAAGCGCCCACCGACCTGGTACCTCGACCTCAACCTGATCGGCGCCTACGTGGACGGCTCCAGCGGTGGCCGCACGTACCACCACACCGCGCCCGTGGCGATGATCTCCTCCCTGCACGCCGCGCTGGGCCGGGTGCTGGAGGAGGGTTTGGAGCAGGTGTGGGAACGCCACCGCGCCGCCGGTGCCCTGCTGCAGGAAGGCTTGGTGGACCAGGGCTTGGAGCTCTTCGCCGCCGAGGGCCACCGCCTCCCCGAACTCACCACAGTCCGAGTCCCCGACGGCGTCGACTCCGCCCGAGTCCGCCAGATCCTGCTCACCGAGTACGGCATCGAGATCGGCGCAGGCGCTGGCGCCTTCGCCAGTTCGGTGTGGCGCATCGGCCTGATGGGCCACAACGCCCGCCCAGACCGCGCCGAGTTGGTCTTGTCGGCTTTGCGTTCGGCGATCGCCAAGGTCTAAACGCACCATCCACCTGCGACTGTCTACTGTAGATAATTCCGACGAGCGAATGTGCTGCTGCCGGGCGAAGTGTGGGTGCAGGTGTACTTGCTCGCCCTGCTGTCGGCCCTCGCCACCCCGGGTAACACCGTCGTGGTGTCCGGGGTCGGCGCGGTCGGTCTTTGTGCTGTCCTGGCCGCCGCCCGCCTCGGTGCCTCCCGCGTCGTCGCCATGTCCCGCCACGCGGCCCGGCAGGCCCTGGCGGACCGAATCCATGGACCAGTCCCTGCGTTCGGTCCGCCCCGGCGGCCGCCTCGGATATGTCGGTGTCCCGCGGGCGGTCCGGAGTTCCAGGGTCGCTGACGCCTAGGCGGACATGGGCGACCGAAAAGTCGTCAAATCCCTCCTGCGCCCGTAAACGCGAAAGGGTCCCGCGGAAAGAACTCCGCAGGACCCCTGGTGCGCTAACTGACCGGCACCGGTAATACGCGCGAGAAAGTGTCGACAACCGACAACAGCGGCGCTTCCGCGTCCGGGTGCAGCACCACCCCCGTTTCGGAGACCTCGATGTGCCGATCCAGCACGAACCACCCCGGCACGATGTGGTGCGCCCCGAGCGATGACAGCACCGGCCGCAGGGCGTAGTCCAGGGCCAGCACGTGCGCCGGGCTTCCCCCGGTCAGCACCGGCAGCGCGGTCTTGCCCGCGAGGGCGAACTGCGGCAGCAGGTCGAGCAGTGTCTTCAGCAGGCCCGAGTACGCCGCCTTGTACACCGGGGAGGCGACCACCACCCCGTCCGCCGCGTCGATCGCGGCGGTGACGTCCGCGATGGCCGGGTCGGTGACGTCGGCGTGCAGGAGGGCGGCCGGGGGGAGGTCGCGGACTCGGACCAGCCGCACCTCGTGGCCGTGGGCGCGCAGCCGGTCGGCCAGGTGCGCGGTCAGCGCCGCGGTGCGGGAGGTGGCCGACGGGCTGCCGGACAGGACGACGATCGAGGACAACGCTACCTCCGGGGTTCAGGAGTACCAGGTGGGCTCGGGGATCTCGTCGCGCAAGACGAAGGCCCCCACCTCGCGCCGCTTATAGGCGACCGGGTCGTGCAGGGTGTGCGTGCGGACGTTGCGCCAGAACCGGTCCAGGCCCTCGCGGGCGGTGGTGGCGCGGGCGCCGGTGACCTCGAAGACACCGCTGGTGATCTCCAGCGCCACCTCGGTCGCCCTGGCCTTCACGGCGGCGACCCGCACCTCGTGCTCGCCGCGTTCGCGTTCGGTGACCACGTCCGGGTGCTGGTGGATGGCCCACCCCTCGGCCGCGACCTGGTCGGCCAGCGCCTCGACCGCCCACAGCTTCGCGGTCAGGTCGCCGTAGAGGTCGAGCACGTAGGGCTCGTCCACCGCGCGGTCGTGGCCGCCGTGCAGCCAGGCCCGGGACTTCTCGACGGTGTACGCGCGGGCGGTCTCCAGCGCGCCGCGGGCGATGCCGAGGTAGAAGTTGACGAACACCAACTGGATGGTGGGCACGTTGAGCGTGTTGTAGACCCGCGGCGTGAACACCTTGTCGACGTAGCCCGCCGCCGAGGCCCAGTCGACCCGCACCCCGGAGATGGTGACGCTGCCGGACTCGGTCAGCCGCTGCCCGATGTTGTCCCAGTCGTCGTGGAAGGTGAGTCCCTCGGTGGTCGAGGGGACGATGGCGAAGATGTGCTTGTCGGTGCCCGCCAGCACCCCTTCCAGCACGGTCAGATCCGACACCTTGCTGCCGGTGGAGAACGACTTCCGTCCGTTGTAGACGATGGAGGAGCCTTCGTCGGTGATGACGACGTCGTCGTCGCGCGGGTTCACCGCCCCGCCGAAGAAGAAGCGGTTCTTGGTGGCCAACTCCTCTACCGCCAAGACCTGCTCTGGTGTACCGACCAGCCTCGCGGCCCAGAACCAAAGGTAGTGGTACCCGAGCAGTTGGCCTATGGACCCGTCGGCCTTGGCTATCTCGCGCACGATCCGGTACGCGGTGGGCCAATCCTGGCCGCCACCACCGTGTTCGACCGGTCCGAGCAACGTGACCAGGCCGGAGTCCTTGAGGAGTTGGACCTCGGCGTGCGGGGTCTTGCCTTCCCTGTCGCGCGCGACAGCGTCAACCGCCAGCAGGGCGGAGACTTCCGCCGCACGGGCCAACCACCCCGTGGCGGTGGTGGGAGCGGACTTGGCCCAGTCGGCCTCGGCGATCGTCATCAGTCCTGCCTCTCAGTGGGTCGCTGGTTCGGGAACGCCTGCGCCGCGGTCGGCGTCGGCCTCCAGGGCGCGCACGATCGGGAGCACGTGGGTGCCGAAGTACTCGACTTCCTCGTGGTAGTGCAGAAATCCGAGCAGGGCCAGGTCGACGCCGCGGGCGCGGTAGGCGACCAAGCGGGTGGCGATCTGCTCGGGGGTGCCGATGAGTTTGCTGCGGAACCCGTCGTTGTACTGGACCAGGTCCTCGAACGACGAGTCCGCCCACATCCCCTTGCCGTCGGCGGTGGAGCTGCCCGCCTGCTGGACCGCGTCGCGGAACCCGCGCACGGCGTCGGGGTTGGCCTTGGCCACGATCTCGCGCAGCGTCTCACGGGCCTCGGCCTCGGTGTCGCGGGCGATGAGGAACCCGTTGAGCCCGAACCGGACCCGCCGACCGTGCTCCCGGGCGGCGGCACCGACCTCGGCGACCTGCTCGCTGACGCCGTCGAAGTCCTTGCCGTTGCTGAAGTACCAGTCCGAGACCCGCCCGGCCATGGCCCGGGCCGCTGTCGAGTTGCCGCCCTGGAAGATCTCCGGGTGTGGTCGATCCGGACCGGTGAGCGGCTTGGGTTTGAGGTCGAACCCGCGCAGCCGGTAGAAGTCCCCGGCGAACTGGGTGTCGTCGGTGGTCCAACTGGCCCGCAACACCCGGATGAACTCCTCCGCGCGGCGGTAGCGCTCGTCGTGCTCCAGCCACGGTTCACCGAGGGCGGTGAACTCGCCCTTGAACCAGCCGGAGACCACGTTGACCGCGGCCCGGCCGCCGGAGAGGTGGTCGGCGGTGGCGATCAGCTTGGCCAGCACGGCCGGGTGCCACAGCCCGGGGTGCACCGCGGCGATGACCCTCAGCCGCTCGGTGGCCAGCAGCAGCGCGAGGCTGAAGCTGGTCGATTCGTGCTGGTAGGCCGCGCCGTAGCTGGCCAGGTAGCGGACCTGGCTCAGCGCGTAGCTGAAGCCGTTGTTCTCGGCCAGCACCGCGAGGTGCCGGTTGTACTCGTAAGACCAGTCGGTGCGCTGCTCTATGTCGCTGACTACGAGGCCGCCGCTGACGTTGGGCACCCAGTAGGCGAACTGCAGCGGATCGGGCACTCGGTGTTCGGGCTCGGGTGGGCGGGGTTCGGACACGGTGAACTCCACGGGTCGGCCGGGCGCGCTGAAGGGGACCGGCCGCGGTGGCGTACCGGTCGTGGGGCAGTGGCTTCAGCGGCGACAGGCCTGGCTGCAGACCCGGGCGAAATCCACGTGCCTGCGCCTGGTCAGGCTGTGGGCGGGATTCGCGGTGGACACCCACCTATCCGAACACCGGCCACGCACGCGGTCAACCGGACCAGCGGGTGCGTCCAGCGGGTGGGACTACCGGAACAGGTGACCGGGTCAGGCCGTGGCGGGTAGTAGCGCCGGGTCGGTGGCCGCGGCGCGCAGCAGCCGCAGGATGGCCGCGCGGGAGCGGTCGTAGACGGCGAGGTCGTCGTTGAGCACCGAGTTGGCGTTGGCCGTCTCCATGAACGCGATCAGCTCGAAGGCCAGCTGCTCGCTGTCGACCTCGCCGGTCAGCTCACCGGCTTCCCGCGCCTGCTCGAGCGTGTGCGCGATGAGCGCGGCCCACTTGGCCGACAGGGCGGCGAGGGTGTCGCGCACCCGGCCGGGCTGGGCGTCGAACTCGGCGGAGACGGCGAAGAAGAAGCACCCGCCGGGGAACACCCGCCCGCACGAGTAGTCCTGCCAGCTCAGGCACAGCCGCCACACCTTGTCTACGCCTGCGGGCAGGTCGAGCACCGGGGTGACCACGGTGTCGACGTAGATCCGCAACGCCGCGTCGATGGTGGCCAGCTGCAGCTCCTCCTTGGAGCCGAACAGGCCGAAGACGCCGCTCTTGCTGATTTCGAGGTCGCTCGCGAGCCTGCCGAGCGACAGGCTGGTGAGCCCCTCGACCGAGGCGATCTCGACCGCGCGCGCCACGACGAGACCGCGGGTGTGGTTGCCCCGCTGGACACGACCGTCCACTCGAGCCTGGGTCATCGGTGCACCCTCACGGAAGCTGGCACGGGCAAGGACATCTCGGGCGACGGCCTCGTGCGGGTGGTGCCTGGTGGGCACCGCCGCGGTCGGCACTTCCCGGTGGAAGCCGTTGGGCCCGCTGGGAGTCGCGCGGTGTCAGTCGATCTTACCCCTGCCACCACGCGTTTCCGTCATGGTAGCGCGCAGTTTCCGGTTGTCCGCCACCGAAGTGTGTCCGAACGGGAGCATTCGGTGACCGTCCGGGCCGCTACCAGCCGGTACGGTGTACCGAAAATAACCGCACGACCGATCGGACTCTGTGTTAGAGTCGACCCCGTCCGGCCGCCGGGCTGTGACGGGGGACAGCGAGTCGAACCGGTACCCGAGGAGCGTCGTGTCTTCAGACCAAGCCACCAGCAAGTCCTTATCCGAGCGGCCCGCCGAGGACGTGCTCGTCTTCGGCGCGTCGGACATGCAGGACCCGCACGCCGTGTACGACCGCCTGCGCGCGGAGTCGCCGGTGCGCGAGGTGCTGATGCCCAACGGGCTCAAGGTCTGGATGGTCACCAAGCACGCCGACGTCCGCACGGTCATGGCCGACCGGCGCTTCTCCAGCGACCTGGTGCACGGGCGCAAGCTGGTGGAGACCGGCTCCGACGTCCGGCCGACGCAAGAGGACTACGGTTCGCAGTTCGGCAGGCACATGCTTAACGTCGACCCGCCGGACCACACCCGGCTGCGCCGCTTCATGGCCAAGGCGCTCACCCCGCGCCGCATGGAGGGGCTCAAGCCCAACGTGCTGGCCCTGGTCGACGAGCTGCTCGACGCCTTCGACCCCTCCGGTGAGGTCGACCTGATCGGGCAGTTCGGCAGCCCGCTGCCGCTCACGGTCATCTGCGACCTGTTCGGCGTTCCGGCCAGCGACCGCTCCGACTTCCACCGCTGGGCGCTGGCCATCGGCACCGACTCGGCCCCGGTCGCGCTCACCTCCGACAACCGCTCGGACGAGGCCAAGTCCTCGGCGGCGGCGATGGCGGGCTACCTGCTGGAGCTGATCGACCACAAGCAGCGCAACCCCGGCGACGACCTGCTCACCGCGCTGATCACCGCCCGCGACGAGGGCCAGGAGCTCACCGCGATCGAGGTGGTCTCGATGGCCTTCCTCACCCTGTTCGCCGGGCACGAGACCGTGGTCCACCTGATCGGCAACGGCACCCTGGCGCTGCTGACCCACCCCGAGCAGCTCGACCTGCTGCGCGGCGACCTGTCGCTGCTGCCCAACGCGGTCGAGGAGTTCCTGCGCTACGACGGCCCGGCGAACACCTCGATGATGCGGTACTCGATCGAGGACGTGGAGATCGGCGGGGTGACCATCCCGGCTGGCTCGTTCGTGGCCACCATCCTCACCTCCGCCAACCGCGACGACGAGTTCTTCCCGCACGCGGCCACGATGGACATCACCCGGCCGATGGGCGGGCACATGACCTTCGGCCACGGCATCCACTACTGCGTCGGCGCGCCACTGGCCCGCATCGAGGGCAGGGTGGCCTTCGAGCGGCTGCTGACCCGCTACCCCAAGCTGCGCCTGGCCGTCGACCCGGAGCAGTTGGTGTGGCAGTCCAACACGCTCATCCGCGGTTTGAGCAGATTGCCCGTCCTGGTCGGCTGATCCGACCACCACGACACGAAGAAGCGGGTTCATGACACACGATGTGATCGTCGTCGGCGCGGGCGCAGCGGGCTGCGTGGTGGCCAGCAGGCTCTCCGAGGACCCGACCCGCTCGGTCCTGCTGCTGGAGGCCGGCCCGCACTACGCCACCGAGTCGAGCTGGCCGACCGACCTGCTCGACGGGCTCGGCTTCCCGCGCAGCCACGACTGGGGCTTCGCGAGCGCTCCGCTGACCCACGGCGGTCACACCTTCCCCATCCCGCGCGGCAAGGTCGTCGGCGGCTCCACGGCCGTCAACTACTGCGTCGCCCTGCGCAGCAGGCCCACCGACCACCGGGCGTGGGCGGCGCTGGGCCTGCCGCGCTGGGGGTGGGACGAGGTCCTGCCCGTCTACCAGGCCCTGGAGGTGGACCACGACAGCGAGCCGCGCACCCCGCCGGGGCGCACCCCGATCCGCCGGTACCCGCGCGAGGAGCTGACCGACTCCCAGGAGCGCTTCCTCACCGCCTGCGAGAAGGCGGGCTACGCGCTCGTCGACGACCACAACGCCCCCGACTCCCTCGGCGCCGGGCTCACCCCCCTCAACCAGGTCGGCGGCAGGCGCTACAACTCGGCTCTGGTGTACCTGGCCGACGCCGCAGACCGGCCCAACCTCACCATCCGCTCCGGCGCCGACGTCGATACCGTGCTGATCCGCGACGGCCGCGCGGTCGGCGTGCGGCTGGCCACCGGTGAGGAGTTGGCCGCCGAGCAGGTCGTGCTCAGCGCGGGCGCCTACGGCAGCCCGGCGATCCTGCTGCGCTCGGGGGTCGGCCCGGCGGAGCACCTGCGCGAGGTCGGTGTCGACCTCGTCGCCGACGTGCCGGGGGTCGGGGCGAACCTGCTGGAGCACCCGTCGACCCCGGCGATCTTCGCCACCGCCGGGGAGACCCCGGCGCGGCGGCCCGCCCCGCTGCGCACGATGCTCTCGATCAAGACCAGCCGCGACGAGCCGGACGTGGACGTGCACATCCACGCCATGGCGACCATGCCGACGCGGTCCCCGCAGGGGCACCCCACCGGCTACGACCTGCTGATGACCTCGGCCCTGGTCGCCCCGCACTCGGTCGGCTCGGTCCGCTTGCGCTCCCGGGATGCTGGCGAGCTGCCCGTGGTCGACACCGGCATCTACCGCGACCCGCGCGACGCCGCCCGCGTCGCCCAGGGCCTGCGGGTGATCCGCGGGCTCGCCGAGCAGTCCCCGCTGGCGAGCCTGCTGGTCGGCGAGCGGCTGCCGGGGGCGTCGGTGGCCGACGCGGACCTCGTCGACGTGGTGCACGCGACGGTCGGCACCTACAACCACCCGGTCGGCACCTGCCGGATGGGCCGAACGGGTGATGTCGACGCGGTGCTCGACGAGACCTGTCGGGTGAGCGCGGTGCGCGACCTGCTGGTCATCGACGCGTCGGCGATCCCGGTCAGCCCGCGCTCGACCACGACGCTGCCCGTGCTGATGCTGGCCGAGCGGGCCGTGGCGCTCAACTGGCCGAACCCGTGACTCTGTGCACCCGTGCGGTCACCACCCGAACCGTGGGTGAGCGTCGCTAAACCGCTGTCTGGGGAGAAAAACGTACGAACGATCGGCCTTGTTGGGTACACTGACGCCCGAGGTCGACCGGCGGGGCAGGGTCCCGACCGGAGGGCATCGACCACCGGGCGCTGTGGTTGGGGGACTTTCGTGGCGGAGAGTCAGGGGATGGGCGACTTGCTGTGCCTCGAGGACTGGCAACGGGCCGCTCAGGCCCGATTACCGGGGCCGACCTGGGGTTTTCTGGAGGGCGGCAGCGGCGCTGAGGTCACCGTCGCGGCCAACCGGGTCGCCTTCGACCGGCGGGTGCTGCGGCCGAGGGTGCTCGTCGACGTGACCAAGCCGGACCTGGGCACCTCGCTGCTCGGGGACCCGGTGCGCGCCCCGATCGCCATCGCGCCGATGGCCTACCACCGCCTCGTGCACCCCGACGGCGAGGTGGCGACCGCACACGCCGCGGGCGTGTGCGGTCTTCCGTTCGTGGTGAGCATGTTCGCCAGCCGCACGCTGGCCGACATCGCCGCCGCCACCACCGCGCCGCTGTGGCTGCAGCTGTACTGGTTGCGCAAGCGCGACGCGCTCGTCGACCTCGTCCGCCGCGCCGAGGCCGCGGGCGTGCGCGCCCTCGTGCTGACCGTCGACGCGCCGCGCGTGGCCACCCGGCCGCGCGACCTGCGCTCCGGCTTCACCCTCCCGGCCGGGGTCACGGCCGCCAATATCGACCCCGCCGCCATGAACGTGATGGCGCGAACGGGGGAATCCGGTTCGTCGATTCAGAGTCATTCCCGCGAGCAATTCGACGCCTCGATCACCTTCACCGATCTGGCCTGGTTGCGGGAACTGACGCCATTGCCGCTGCTGCTCAAGGGAATTCTCACCGCCGCCGATGCCGGGCTGGCCCTCGACCACGGGGTGGACGGGATCGTCGTGTCCAACCACGGCGGACGCCAACTCGATTCAGCCATACCGGCTATTGACGCGCTCGAAGAGGTGGCCGAGGTGGTTTCCGGTCGGGTACCGGTGTTCGTGGACGGTGGCGTGCGCCGGGGCACCGATGTGCTCAAGGCGCTCGCGCTCGGCGCGGACGCGGTGCTGCTCGGCAGGCCGGTGCTGCACGGGTTGGCCGTCGCCGGTGCTGGTGGCGCGGCCGCGGTGCTCTCGACGCTGCGCGACGAACTGGAAGAGGCGATGGTGCTCTCCGGTGCGCCGCGACTGTCCGATGTCGACGCCGGGCTCGTCCGTTAGCACCTGTCGCGGCCGTACTGTCCCCATTCGACGGATACCACACGATTGGGTTTTTCCGTGTTCGGATCGTCCGATGTATCTACTGCTCGGTACGCGACTCCTGTTGGCAATCGTTGCGCGTTCACGTATTTTCTCGCTGTTCATTCGATCATTGTGTTGTGGTGTGACCGTACCGACGAAACCAGTTGCGCGAATCGCTTGCGGGATCGGGATTGCGCGCAGTAACGTGGTTGTGAGGGGTGAGTTGCCGGGGGCGCTGCCGCGCGGGCGCCGACGGTTTCATCGTCCGATGTAGACATGTGCGCCGGTGTTCGCCGCTGGTGCGACGCGATTGTTCGTCCGCAGACGATATGCGCTGATCTGTCCCATAAGCGATCTTCATTCCCATTGTTGGGCATCGACGTTCGAATGAGGGGGAAACACCATGCCGGGCGAGACCCACTTATCCCTGGTCGCCGAGGCGGCCGGGGCTCCCGCCACCGGGGAGTGGGTGGACGAGCTGCTGCTGGCCGGGGCCGACGGCGAGCTCGCGCTGTGGTTCGGCGCCCCGGTCGAGCGCCGGGCGCTGCGCGCGCTGGTCGACCAGCGCGAACAGGAGCTGCTGGCGGCCGGGCTGGCTCCCGGTGGGAGTGTCTCGCTGCGACTGCCACCCTCGCTCGGCTTCGTCAGCGTGCTGCTCGCCGCCTGGCGCACCGGTGCCCAGGTGTCCCTTTTGGACTACCGGCTCACCCAGCACGAGATCGACCAGGCGGTGGCCAGGCTGCGCCCGCAACTGCTCGTGCAGCCGAGCACGCCGGTCTCCGGTGCGCTGCGCGCGCTGTTCGACGTGGAGCCCGCGTACGTGCCCCAGGCGGGCGGTGAGCGCGCGGCCACCCCGCACTCGTTGATCCAGCTCAGCTCCGGGTCGACCGGCCCCTCGAAGATCATCGGCCGCACCGCGGCCGACGTGATCTCCGAGCTGGACCGCTACAACCGGATCGCGGGCATCCCGCAGCGCGGCGAGCGCGCCGTCGTGCTCGCGTCCATGGTGCACGTCCTCGGCCTGGTCGGCGGGCTGCTGCACGGCCTCAACGCTGGCGTCCCCATGGTGGTGCCGACCAGGGCCACCGTCGACGGCATCCTCAAGGCGCTGGCCGACGGCGACGAGCCGACCACGCTGATCGGCGTCCCGTCGCAGGCCGAGATCCTCGCCGCGGTCGCCGAACCGCCCAAGCTGCCCGGTTTCCGCCGCATGATCACCGGCGGTGAGCTGGTGCGCGCCGAGCTGTGGCGCGCGTTGACCGAGGGCTACGGCATCACCCTGGGCAACATGTACGGGATGACCGAGCTCGGGGTCATCGCCACCGACATCGACGGCGAGCACCGGCCCGCGCTCACCCCGGCCCCCGGCATCGCCGTGCGGGTGGAAGGCGGCGAGGTGCTACTCAGCCGGGAGAGCTCGCCCTACCTCGGCCTGGTCGACCCGTCCCGCTGGGCCGACGGCTGGCTGCACACCCGCGACGCGGGCGAGTTCGACGAGGCCACCGGCCGGGTCACCATCAAGGGCAGGCTCGACTCCCAGGTGTCCATCGGCGGTCTCAAGGTCGACCTCACCGAGGTCGAGCAGACCCTGGCCGAGGCGCCGGGGGTGGACGCCGCGGTGGTGCTCTACGACGAGGGGATCCAGGCGTACGTGTCGGTCTCCGCGCTGGTCGGCCCCGGCGAGATCGACTCCTGGCTGCGCGAGCGGCTGGCCGCCTACAAGCGACCGCGCGCGGTGCACGTGCTCGCCGCGATGCCGCGCACCTCCAGCGGCAAGCTCCTGCGCGACCGGGCCGCGTTGCGCTCCGCGGCCGCCAACAACGACTAGCCACACCGGTCCCCGCCAGGCGCGGCCCCGCCCCGGGTCCGCGCAGGCGCGACCGCGCCCGCACCAGGGCCGGTCGCCAGTTCTGCGACGAGAGGAAAGCCATGAGCAGCAAGGAAGAAGTCCGCGCGTTCGTCATCGAGGCGCTGGTCTCCCTGCAGTACGCGACGCCCGATGTCGCCGGGGACACCCAGCTCGGCCCGGCCGGGTTGGACCTGGAGTCGCTGTCGATGGCCGAGCTGACCGTGCAGCTCGAGGACCGCTTCGGCGTCAAGATCGACGAGGACGAGATCGAGCAGGTCTCGCTGATGACCATCGACGAGTTCGTCGCCGACGTCGCAGGCAGGCTCGAGCCGGTCGCCGAGGGCAGCGTTCGTGAGTGAGACCACCGCGGCACCCACCCGCCAGGACGTCGTGGAGATGATCTCCGGCTACCGCGCCCAGGTGTCCAAGGCCGACACCGAGGACCTCGACTCGCTCGAGCTGGCGTGGCTGCTGCACCAGGCCGAGCAGCGCTACGGCGTCGAGCTCGACCTCGACGACGCCGACCTGTCGCGGATGTACACGGTGGCCGGTGCCGCCGAGGTGCTCGCCGACCTGGTGGGTGGGCGCCGCGATGGCTGAGGGCGGGGTCGGCGTGGTCGTCACCGGGGTGGCCGCGCGCGCGGGCACCGGGTGGGACCTGGCCGCGTTGGGCGAGCGCACCGCGGCGGGTGACCCCGCCTTCACGCCGGTGACCCGCTTCGACGCGAGCCGCTACCGCACCGACCTCGCCGCGCAGTTGCCCGGGGACCCGGTGCTGGCCGACGAGCTGGTCTCGATCGTGGGCGCCGCCTGCGAGCAGGCCGGTCTCGGCGCGGCCGACCGCGTGGTCAGCCCGCTGCTGGTCGCCGTGCACGGCGACCCCGCGGTGGCGCGGCTGCCCGAGTCGGAGCGCACCGGCCCGGGCGCCATCGCCGCCTCGATCGCCCACCGGGCCGGGCTCGGTCCGACGCCCCGGGCGTACATGACCGCCTGCGTGGCGGCCAGCACCGCGGTCGCCGACGCGGCCACGATGATCACCCACGGCCGCGCGCAGCGGGTTGTGGTCGCCGCGGGGTACCTGGTGGAGGAGGACAACTTCGCCCTGTTCAACGCCGGGCGCTCGTTGGCGGGCGACGGGCAGGTGCGCCCGTTCAGCGCGGGTAGGCAGGGCATGCTGCTCGGCGACGGGCTCGCCGCGGTGGTGCTGGAGTCGGCCGAGGAGGCCGACCGGCGCGGCGCGACCCCGCTGGCCCGGATCGCGGGGTGGGGGCGGGCGGGTGACGCCTTCCACATCACCCAGCCCGATCCCGAGGGCGGCGGCATGACCAGGGCCGTCACCGCGGCGCTGCGCAAGGCGGGCCGCGCGCCCGCCGACATCGGCTACATCAACGCGCACGGCACCGGCACCGCGCAGAGCGACGCCGCGGAAACCGCCGCGCTGCACCGCGCGCTCGGCGCGGACGCGGCCCGGATCCCGGTGAGCTCCTCGAAGTCGGTGCACGGCCACACCCTGCAGGCGGGCGGTCTGCTGGAACTGGCGGTCACGGTGCACGCGCTGCGCACCGCCCGGCTGCCGGTCAACGCCGGGTACGTCGGCCCGGACGACAAGTGCGGGCTGAACCTGGTCCTGGACCGACCGTTGGAGCGCGAGGTCGACTACGCGCTCACCGTCAACTCCGCCTTCGGCGGCGCGAACACGGCATTGGTGGTGGCGCGGGTATGACCGGCACCCTGACCTCCACTGTGGACTTGTCCACTGTGGACCTCGTGCTGCTCGCCGAGGCGCGGTGGCCGGGCGCGGACCCGACCGCCGAGCCCGCACCGCTGCCGGGGTTCGTCAACTCGTCCTTCGCCCCGCTGATCGCCCAGGCCGCAGACGACTGCCTGCGCCAGGTGCACGGCGAGGCCCCCGCCCCCGCCGACCGCGGCGACCGCACGGCGGTGGTCGTGGTGAGCACCCGCGGCGACCTCGGCACCGCGAGCGCCGTGGCGGCCGCGGTCGACGGCGGCAAACGGGTGCCGCCGATCCTGTTCTTCCAGTCGGTGGTCAACTCCGCGGCGGGCCGGGTCGCGCTGACCTGGGGCCTGCGCGGACCCGTCGTGTGCACCAGCCCGGTCGACGACCCGGTCGCCGACGCCGTTTCGGTCGCCGACCTGCTGCTGGCCGACGACGCCGCCGACGAGGTCCTGCTGGTGCTCGTCGAGCAGGGCGCCGAAGAGGCGACCGCTCTGCTGCTGGGCAGGGCAGCACCACCAGCAACCGCAGCGCCCACGAACGAGCAGAGGAGTTCGCAGTGACCGTCAAGACAACCCGGGCGCAGCTGGCCGCCGACCCCGACCTGGGCATCGGCAACGTGCTCAGCACGCTCGTGCGCAACGGCTACGGCCTCGACGAGCCGACGCTGAGCTTCGACACCGAGGTCGACGGCCACCCCGCGTGGGAGCCGCTGACCCTGCGGCAGCTGGAGTTCCAGGTCGCCTCGCGCGCCTCGATCTTCCACGCCAAGGGCATCGTCTCGCGCGACCCGGTCGCCATCTACGTGACCGACTCCGCCGACCTGGTGCTCAACTACCTGGCGCTGGCCCGCATCGGCGCGATCCCGGCGCTGGTCAACAAGAACCTGCCCGGCGAGACCGCCGCGCTCTACATCACCAGGGTCCGCCCGGTCGCGGTGATCACCGACGCCGACCACCTGGCCCGCCTCGACGGCCGGGTCGAGGGCGTCGACCTGTTCCTCGATGTCACTGACGTGCTCAACGGCGACCCGTCGGCGGCGCCGCGGCAGTACCGCCACCACGCCGACGACCCGGTGGTGATCACCCACTCCTCGGGCACCACCGGCATGCCCAAGGCCGTCGTCGCCTCGCACTCGAGCCTGTTCGCCTCGGTCCGCCACCGGCTGCGCCTGCCGCGCGCCCAGGGCGTCGACCGGATGCTGAGCGCGCTGCCCGCCAACCACGCGGCCATCGTCATCGCCACCAGCCTGGCGCTGAGCAACCGCTCGCAGCTGCTGTGCCTGTCGGAGCAGTCCGGGACCAAGGTCCTCGAGGCCGTCGACCGCTGGAAGCCGACCTGCGTGCTCGGCTTCGCCGCGACCTGGCCCGAGCTGGTCTCGCACGACCTGACCGGCTACGACGTGTCCTCGGTGCAGTTCTGGTGGAACACCGGCGACTGCGCGCACGAGGCGCACATCCGCAGGCTCATCGCCGCGGGCACCCGCACGGTGGTCACCGCGCAGGGCGTGAGCCAGGTGCCGGGGTCGGCGTTCATCGACGGGCTGGGCTCCACCGAGATGGGCCACTCGCAGTTCTTCATCACCCACACCCCCGACACCGACCGCTACGGCCGCTGCATCGGCAAGCCGCACGCCTTCGCCGACATCGCGGTGCTCGACGACAACGGCGACAAGCTGCCCGTCGGCGAGGTCGGCCAGCTCGGGGTGCGGTCGCCAACCCTGGCGCCGGGGTACTGGAACGACTCGGTGACCACCTACCGCAGCAGGCTCGCCGGGTACTTCCTCACCGGTGACCTCGCCTACCGCGACGCGGAGGGCTACTACTACCACGTCGACCGCGCCGTGGACGCCATCGACCTCGGCGAGGGCAAGCGCTTGTACACCGCGCAGTCCGAGGAGCGGGTGCTCGCGGCCAACCCGGACGTGCTCGACTGCACCGTGGTGGCGGTCAAGGACGACGACGGCCAGGTGGCCGCCGCGGTCCTGCTGACGCTCAACGCGGGCGCCGACACCTCCGTCGACCACACCGCCTCGGTGAAGGCGGCGCTGCCCGAGTACGTCGCCGCCACCATCCGCGAGGTCGTCGTGGTCAACGAGGACGACATCCCGCGCGGCGCCACCGGCAAGGTCCGCAAGGTCGTCCTCCGGCAGCAGCACGCCGACCGGCTCCGCGCGGTGACCGCGTGAGCGCCACGGGCCGCACGGCGGTCATCACCGGCATCGGCATGATCACCCCCGCTGGCCGGGGGCGCACCGAGACCTTCGACGCGCAGTGCGAGGGCCGCTCCGGCATCGTTACCCCGCCGCGCGAGCACGTCGTGGCCACCTGGATCGAGAACGCCGGTGTGGCACCGGAGGTCGACCCGGCGTCCATCTACGACCGGGCCGACCCGTGCCTGGACCGCTACGTGCTGCTCGCGCTGGCCGCGGCCGACGACGCGATCGCCGACGCGGGTCTCGCGGTGGGCGACAACGCCGACCCGCACCGGATCGCCACGGTCGTCTCCAGCGGCGGCGGCGGTCTGCTCACCTACGAGGAGCAGGCCTCGGCGCGCCGGGCCAAGGGGCGCACCGGGATCAGCCCGTACATGATCCCCGGCATCCTGCCGAACATGGCCGCCGCGCGGATCGCGCTGCGGTTCGGCCTGCGCGGCTACAGCGCCGCCGTGGCCACCGCGTGCGCCGCCGGTGCCCAGTCGATCGCCGACGGGCTGCGGCTCATCCGCGCGGGCGACGCGGACGTGGTGGTCTGCGGCGGTACCGACGCGCCGCTGCACCCGAGCATCGCCACCGGGTTCGTCAACGCCCGCGCCACCGCCAACGGCTGGGCCGACCCGACCCAGGCGAGCCGCCCGTTCGACAAGGGCCGCAACGGTTTCGTGCTCAGCGAGGGCTCCTGCGTCGTCGTGCTGGAGAGCGTCGAGCACGCCAACGCCCGCGGTGCGGCCGGGTACGCCGACCTCATCGGCTGGGGCGGCACCACCGACGCGCACCACCTGACCGCGCCGCGCGCCGACGGTGAGGGCGCGGCGGAGGCGATGCGCCGAGCGGTCGCCAACGCCGGTCTCGTCCCGTCCGATGTGGACTACATCAACGCGCACGGCACCAGCACCAAGCGCGGTGACGTCGCCGAGACCAAGGCCGTGCACGACGTGTTCGGCGACCACGCACCCGCGGTCAGCGCGACCAAGTCCGTGATCGGGCACTCGCTCGCGGCCGCTGGCGCGATCGAGGCGGCGGTGACCGCGCTGGCGATCGCCAAGAGCACCCTGCCGCCCACGTTCAACCTGGCCGAGGTCGACCCGCGCTGCGAACTCGACCACGTGCTGGACAAGCCGAGGCAGGGACCGGTGTCGGTCGCGCTGTCGAACTCCTTCGGGTTCGGCGGGCACAACATCAGCCTCGCGCTGGGTCCGGCGAGCACCACGGCGAAGCGGTTCGGCTGATGGACGGGGGCGAGGAGGATTTCGGGCCACCACCGCTGCACGAGTTCTGGTGGCTGCACGACGCGCGCTGGTACCAGGGCGTGTTGCGCCGGTTCGGCCAGGACGCGGCGAACGAGATCAACGCCGAGGCCATCCGGTTCGTGTTCCGCCGAATCGCCCGCTGGTACCGCCACCAGCACGGCCTCGACTTCACCGCGATGTCGCTCGACGAATTCGTCAAGTGGTTCGAGGAAATCCCCAAGGTGTCCTGGAACTCGGAGATGATGACCGCCGAGCACGCGGTGACCGGGGACAACGAGTGGGAAAGCGTCATCACCAAGAACTACTCGCTGCGCATGCTGGCCGCCGCACGTGCGTTGGACGGGTACGAATGCCCGTGTCCGCAGATGCGTGAGGGCTGGTTCGAGGGAATGGGGGTCACCGTGCGTGATTCCCGGGTGTCGTGCGTGCGTACCGGTGGTGAAGTGTGCCGATTCCATGCGGTTATGGACCCCCGGCCATGACGATTGTGGTAAACATGTTCTAGCGCCGGGTCGGCCTCAACAATCGACAAAACACGCGCGGATGATCTCATCACCCGCGTTTATTTCCGGCGCCGTCGAACCCGGTGCCCATCGGTAGCGGAGTCATTCCCGAAAGGGGAAGAAAATGGATATCCAGGACATCGACCACGTCGAGCTCTACGTCGGAGACGTCCAGCAGTCCGCGTTCTACCTGTGCACCGCCTTCGGCTTCCGGGTGGCGGGGCAGGGCGGGCCGGAGACGAGCCTGCCCGACGACCGGTCGCTGCTGCTGCGGCACGGTCGAATACAGCTGCTGCTCACCTCGGGGCTCAACCCGCGCAGCGCGGCCGCCCAGTACGTGGCCCGCCACGGCGACGGCGTGTCCAGCCTGGCCTTCACCGTCGACGACGCCAAGGCCGCCTTCGCCGAGGCCGTGCGCCGCGGCGCGACCGCGGTCGCCGAGCCGGTCACCCACACCGACGGCGACACCAGCGTCACCATCGCCGAGGTCATCGGCTTCGGCGACGTGCGGCACCGGTTCATCGAGCGCCGCGGCGAGCGCGACGAGTTCCTGCCCGGCGTGATCGGCATGCTCACCCACGACGTCGAGGAGGGCGACAGCCTGCTCGACATCGTCGACCACATCGCCGTCTGCCTGCCTGCCGGCACGCTGGCCGACACCGTCCAGTTCTACAAGGACGTCTTCGACTTCGACCAGATCTTCGAGGAGTACATCGAGATCGGCGACCAGGCGATGGACTCCAAGGTGGTGCAGAGCAAGTCCACCAAGGTCACCTTCACCCTGATCGAGCCGGACAGCACCCGCCGCCCCGGCCAGATCGACGACTTCCTGGCCCGCCACGACGGCGCCGGGGTGCAGCACCTGGCGTTCCTCACCGACGACATCGTCGGCTCGGTGGAGACCTTCGCCGCCCGCGGCGTGCAGTTCCTGTCCACCCCGAGCAGCTACTACGACGCGCTGCAGGAGCGGCTGGGCCGGGTCGACCTGGGGGTCGAGGCGCTGCGCCGGACCAACGTGCTCGTCGACCGCGACCACTGGGGTGAGGTCTTCCAGATCTTCACCCGCTCCATCCACGCCCGCGGCACCTACTTCCTGGAGGTCATCGACCGCCACGGTGCCAAGACCTTCGGCAGCGGCAACATCCGCGCGCTCTACGAGGCCGTGCTGCGCGCCTCCGAGAGCCCCGCCACCGCGGGCTGAGCCCGTCCACACCGGGGACAAGCACACAGGGGACAAGAGGGGAACCAGCGTGACCACGCAACTGCGTACGTTCGACCTGACCGACGAAGAGCGCGCGTTACTGCCGACCGACGAAGAGGTCCAGTTCTACGCCGAGCACGGGTGGTACCTGAGCAAGAAGCTGTTCACCGACGAGGAGATCGACACCCTCGTCGCCGCGAGCGAGGCGTACTACGCGGGCCACCGCGACCGCACCCTGCCCGCGCACCCGCCGCGGCTGGCCTACTGGACGCCCGAGAAGGGCGCGGTCCAGCGGCACAACGACTACGTGCACTACGAGGACGACGCCATCGGCGCGATCCTGCGCAAGCCGCTGGTGGGCGCGGTGGCCGCGCGGCTGGCCGAGGCCGAGGAGATCCGGGTCTTCCAGTCGACCCTGATCTACAAGCAGCCCCGGCCCGACGACGTCACCAACATCGTCCCGTGGCACTTCGACAAGCACTACTGGTCGACCTCCACCTCGGAGCGGATGCTGACCGCGTTCATCCCCTTCCACGACTGCACCGAGGAGATGGGCACCATCACCATGGTGGACGGCAGCCACCTGTGGAAGGAGATCGGCGACAACGACACCACCAACCGCCACTTCGCCGACCGCGACCGCTCCGAGCTCGACCAGATGCTGGAGGACAACGCGGCCTTCAACAACGTCGAGGTGAAGAAGGTCCCCATGGAGATCCCCAAGGGGCACATGAGCTTCCACCACTGCAAGACCTACCACGGCAGCGGCGCCAACGTCAGCGACCGCCCGCGCCGCGCGATCTCCCTGCACCTGCAGGACGGCGCCAACGCCTACCGGGACTTCCACACCTCCGACGGCGGCCAGGTCAACTACAACCACGACTTCATCGTGCGCAAGACCGCCGCGGGCACGCCGGACTACGCCGACCCCGAGTTCTGCCCGGTCCTCTGGAAGTCCTGACCGCCCGCCGGTGATCACGTGGGCGGTGGCGCCCCGAGGAGAGGGAACGAGATGGCGTTGAGTGTTGACCCGTCGCGCACCGGTCGGATCGCCGTGTGCGTGGTCGGCATGGGCCCGCGTGGCCTGTCGGTGCTGGAGCGGATCTGCGCCAACGCCAGGGACTTCCCCCGGGTGGAGCTGACCGTCCACGTGGTCGACCCGCACCACCCCGGTGCGGGTGATGTCTGGCGCACCAGCCAGGACCGCCAGCTGCTGTTGAACACCGTCGCCTCGCAGGTGTCGATGTTCACCGACGACAGCGTTGAGCTGGCGGGGCGGTTGGAGGTCGGACCGAGCCTCTATGAGTGGGCGCGGTTCTTGGTGCTGATGGGCAACTCCGAGGGGTACCCGGAAGAGGTGCTGGCTCAGGCCCGCGAGCTCGGACCGGACTCTTACCCCTCTCGGTCGTTCTACGGTCACTACCTCAAGTGGGTGTTCCGCCGCGTAGTGCGGCAGGCTCCCGGGACGGTGCGGGTGGAGGTGCACCGCTCGCGAGCGGTGTCCCTCGAGGACGCCACCAGCACCGCCGACGGGCCGCAGACCGTCTTGCTCGAAGACGGCACCCGACTCGATGACCTTGCCGCGGTCATCTTGGCGCAAGGGCACGTGCGAGTCCGTCCAAGTGCGACAGAGCAGACTTTGTCCGCCTACGCCGCCGAGCACGGCCTTACGTATGTGCTGCCGTCCAACCCGGCTGATGTCGACCTGTCGTCGATCCAGCCGGGTACCGCTGTCGCGTTGCGGGGACTCGGGCTGAACTTCTTCGACCACCTCGCGCTGTTCACCCTGGCGCGCGGCGGGCGGTTCGAGCGGGTCGACGGCCGATTGGTCTACCGCGCTTCAGGGCGCGAACCCAAGCTGTACGCGGGATCCCGCCGCGGCGTGCCGTACCACGCGCGCGGGGAGAACGAGAAAGGCCCGTCTGGTCGCCACGATCCGGTCATCATCACACCCGAGGTCATCGCGGGGCTGCGAGCTCGCGGCGGGATCGACTTCCAGACGGATCTATGGCCGTTGGTCGCCAAAGAGACCGAGACGGTCTACTACACCACGCTGATCACCCAGCGCGAGTGCGGCTGTGTGGCCGATCGGTTCCGCGAGCGCTACCTGGACAAGGCGTGGGGCGACCCGGCAGAGGCTCTATTGCTCGACGAGTACGGCATCCCCACTGCCGACCGGTGGGACTGGGAGCGGATCGCGACCCCGTACCGGGGACAGGTCTTCGCCGACCAAGAGGCGTTCCAGGAGTGGCTGCTCGACTACCTCCGCGCGGACGCCGTGCGGGCGGGGCAGGGCAACGTCACCAACCCGCTCAAGGCCGCGCTGGACGTCATGCGCGACCTGCGCAACGAGATCCGGTTGGTCGTCGACCACAACGGCCTCAGTGGACAGTCGCACCGGGACCACCTGGACGGGCACTACACGCCGCTCAACGCGTTCCTGTCGATCGGTCCGCCCGCGGCCCGCATCGAGCAGACCGTCGCGCTGATCGAGGCGGGCGTGCTGCAGGTGATGGGCCCCGGTGTCAGGGTGCGCGCCGACACCGACCAGCCCGGGTTCGTGCTCGAGTCACCCGCCGTGCCGGGGTCGGTGGTGCGCGCGACCGTGCTGATCGAGGCCCGGCTGCAGGAGATCGACCTGCGCCGGACCGCCGACCCGCTGCTGGGCAGGATGCTGGCTTCCGGTCAGTGCCGCCTGCACCGGGTGGGGGAGTACGAGACCGGTGGTCTCGCCGTCACCGCGCGGCCCTACCGGGTGATCGACGCCGACGACCGTGCGCACCCGCGCCGGTTCGCCTGCGGTGTGCCGACCGAGTCAGTGCACTGGGTGACCGCGGCGGGGATCCGCCCCGGGGTCAACTCGATGATCCTGGGCGATTCGGACGCCATCTCCCTGGCGTGCTTGACCCTGGGCGCCCCGCTACCGCATCAGGTTGAATCCGGCAAACTAACCGCACGGTCGTGCTAGGTTGAGGTCATGACCGAGACACCACTCCGAAGTGGACCGTCGACAGAGCCGGGCACCTTCCGCCACGCCACCCGGGTCTTCTTCGACGAGCTGGACCCGATGGGCATCCTGCACAACGCCAGGTACGCGGTCCACGTCGAGCGGGCCACCGCGGCGTTCTTCGAGAGCAACGGCTTCACCTGGGAGGCCTCGATCGAGGACAACCCGGACAAGTTCCACGCGGTCCGCCGCTTCGAGGTCGACCTGGAGCTGCCGTACCTGGGCACCGGTCCGCTCGACGTGGACCTGTGGCTCGACCACCTGGGCTCCACCAGCCTGCGCTACGGCTTCCGCTGCGTGGGACCCCGGGGCCAGACCCACGCGAGCGGCCTGCGGTCGGTCGTGAAGCTCAACCCCAAGACGTTCCGGCCGGAGCCGTGGACCGACCGGTGGCGCGAGGCGCACCTGTCGGTCCTGGGCCCGGCGCGCTCATCAGGCTGATTGCGGAGGGGACCGTGCCAGGACTGCTCGACGGGAAGCGACTGCTGATCACCGGGGTCATCACCGACTCCTCGATCGCCTTCGAGGTGGCCAAGTACGCCGCCGAGCAGGGCGCCCAGGTCATCCTCACCGGCTTCGGGCGGATGTCGCTGGTCGAGCGCCTGGCCAAGCGCCTCGGGCCCGACGTGCCGGTGGTCGAGCTGGACGTCACCGACGCCGCCCAGCTCGCCACCCTGGCCGACCGGGTCCGCGAGCACAGCGCGTTCGCCGACGGCCTCGACGGCGTCCTGCACGCCATCGCGTACGCCCCGCCCACGTGCCTGGGCGGCGAGTTCAGCCAGGCACCCTGGGACGACGTGCAGACCGCGGTGCACGTGTCGACGTACTCGTTCAACTCGCTCACCGCCGCCTGCCTGCCGCTGCTCGGCCCCGGCTCCTCGGTCGTCGGCCTCGGCTTCGACGGGCAGGTCGCCTGGCCCACCTACAACTGGATGGGCGTGGCCAAGGCGGGCCTGGAGGCGGTCACCCGGTACCTGGCGCGCGAACTCGGGCCGCGCGGCATCCGGGTCAACCTGGTCAACTCCGGTCCGCTGCGCACCAAGGCCGCGGTGTCCATCCCCGGCTTCGCCCAGCTCAAGGCCGACTGGGACACCCACGCCCCGCTGGGCTGGGACCCGCACGACGCGCGCCCGGTGGCCACCTCGGTGTGCGCGCTGTTCTCCGACCTGCTCCCCGCGACCACCGCCTCGGTGCTCATGGTCGATGGCGGCGTGCACGCCATGGGCCTGGCCATGGGCGCCTGAGAGGATCCCGTCATGCCTTTAGACCCTCAGGTCGCCGCGATGCGCGAGCGCAAGATCGCACAAGACACCCCGCCGCTGTACACGCTCACGCTGGCCCAAGCCCGCGCCGATGACCTCGCCTCCATCCAGGCCGCGGGGGGTACGCCGGAACAGGTCGGGTCGGTGGTGGACGACACCTACCCCGGACCGGACGGCGACATCGACATCCGTGTCTATAGGCCGGATGTCGAAGGCCCGCTGCCGGTGCTGTTCTACTTCTTCGGCGGCGGTTGGACTCTTGGCTCCATCGACACCTCTGACGCCATCTGCCGCAGGCTGACCAACGCCGTCGGCTGTGTCACTGTGGTCGTGGGATACCGGTTGGCGCCAGAGCACCGGTTCCCGGCCGCGCTCGAAGACTGCTACGGCGCCGTGGAGTGGTTCGCCGCCAACGGGTCCCGCTATGGCGCGGACGTCACCCGCATCGCGGTAGGCGGGGACAGCGCGGGTGGCAACCTCGCCGCTGTAGTCGCACTGATGGCGCGCGACAGGGGAGGCCCCGCGCTGCGCTGCCAGGCTCTGATCTACCCGAACACGGACTACACGGCGTCCACGGGCTCTATGGCGTCGAACACCGACCCGGCGTTCTTCAACAACCGGTCCGTGGCCTGGTACTGGAGCCACTACCTGGCAGACCCGCCGTCAGAGGGCATGGACCCCCGCGTGTCGCCGCTGCGTGCTCTTGACCACACGGGCCTACCGCCCGCTCTTGTCGTCACCGCCGAGTACGACCCGCTGCGTGACCAAGGCGAGGAGTACGGCCGGAAGTTGTCCGCGGCCGGTGTACCGACGGTGATCAGCCGCTACGACGGTATGGTGCACGGCTTCTTCGCCATGGCGGGCGATGTCGACGCCGGTGCCCGTGCCCAGGAAGAAGTTGCTGCATATCTGCGGAAGTTCCTGTAGTTAAGTGCTCTAGTGGGTGTCCCGACGGCGAGGGGTGCAGGCGTGTCAGTAGAGGCCATGTCGGGGGTGCTGCTGCGGGCGGCCGACCTCCACGGCAGCGTCACCGACCCGGGTATGGAGTCGATGAACTTCCTCAACGAGGTCGTCGGCCGGTTCCCGGACGCGATCTCGTTCGCCCCCGGGCGGCCGTACGAGGGGTTCTTCGAGACCAGCCAGGTGTTCGACTACCTCAAGGCCTACACCGAGTACCTGGCCGACGACCTCGGGTACACCGAGTCCCAGGTGCGGACGAACATCTTCCAGTACGGCCGCACCAACGGGCACATCCACGGCCTGATCGCCCGCACGGTCGCCAACGACGAGGGCATCGAGGTCGACCCGCAAGCGGTTGTCGTCACCGTTGGTTGCCAAGAGGGCATGCTGCTCACCCTGCGTGCCCTCTTCGCAGGCCCCGACGACGTCCTCTTAGTCAGCTCCCCCTGCTACGTCGGCATCACGGGCACCGCGACGGTCCTCGACATCCCCATCCACCCCGTCCCCGAGGGCCCCCACGGCGTCGACCCGGCCGCTGTCGCCGCTGCCGCCGCCGAGGTCCGCGCCGCGGGCAAGCGCCCCCGCGCGATGTACCTGGTCCCCGACTTCGCCAACCCGTCCGGCTCGAGCATGCCGGTGTCCGCCCGCGAGGAGTTGCTCCGGGTCGCGGAGCGGGAAGACCTGCTGCTGCTGGAGGACAACCCGTACGGCTTCTTCCTCCGGGAAGGCAACCCCCGCCCCACCCTCAAGGCCCTCGACCGCGGCAAGCGCGTCATCTACCTGGGTTCCTTCGCCAAAACCGGCTTCCCCGGCGCCCGAGTCGGCTACGTCCTGGCCGACCAACCCGTTCTCGCCCCCGACGGCAGCACCGGCCTGCTCGCCGACTCCCTGTCGAAGATCAAGAGCATGACCACGGTGAACACGGCCGCCCTGAGCCAAGCCGCCATCGGCGGCATGCTCATCCAGGCCGACTGCCGCCTGCGAGACGCCAACTCCCAGGCCATCGCCTTCTACCGCAACAACCTCCAGACCGTGCTGGACCAGCTGGAACACCACTTCCCCGCCGACGTCCGCGCCAACCTGGGCATCTCCTGGAACGCCCCAGAAGGCGGCTTCTTCCTGGTGGTCACCGTCCCCTTCACCGCGGACGACACCGCCCTCAACCGAGCCGCCCGCGACTACGGCGTCCTCTGGACCCCCATGAACTACTTCCACCACGACAACGCCGGCGACCACCAGTTGCGCCTCTCCTGCAGCGCCTTGGACCCCGACACCATTGTCGAGGGCATGACCAGGCTGGCCACCTTCATCAAGGACACCATCCAGAGCTGACGACCGGAAACGAAGTGGAGGGTCCGGGGGCGCGTTCTGCTACCGCGCCCCCGGTCGCCCACGTGGCTTGTGGCGTGCAGGCTGAATCTCGTCTTACGACACCGGTGCCCACCGATGGCGCGCCTTCACGCCATCTTTCGCGCGCCCGACTGGCTAGACCTGTCATTCTCGGAGCGCCGAGTCCTTGGCCGCTTCCCCGTGGGCGATGAAACCCTGACATCCGCCGTACACACCGTCCTCAACAGCGTGGCTGCAACCAACCGGCGACGCCGCCACGCCGGGATACGCCCGCTACTCGTCGGCCGCCGAAAGACCGCACTGCTGGCCCTCCGGCGCGTGGCGGACTACAAGTCAGATCGCCCTACGATGTGGGACGCTGCGGAGCGAGCACAGACGATCCTGGACCTCGACTCAAGCAGCGGAGAGGACGCGGTCAAGGCCACCCTGCACCAGTGGTCCCGCGACGGCGCCGCCCGCTTGAACCTCGTGGACCGTTCCGAGAAAGCCCAACCATGATCGAATCCGACGTCGTCGTCGCCATCAAAGTGGCGGAGTCCCTGAGCCGAGAACTAGACGACGACTACGTAGAGTTCTGGTCACTGCTCTGGCACCTACGCCGAGCCCTACCTGACGCCGACGACCAACTCCTCCGAACGCTGTCCCAAGCAATCCTGACCGCCCTCACCGACTCCAACGTCGCCCTAGGCGACCTGGACGGCAAAACCGGCACATTTCTCCCCTGGGACAACCCATCGACCTCGGTAGCCACAGCAATGTCGATGTGGCAAGACCTCGGCCGCGACCCAAACATGGGCGACATCGGCTGGCTGGCGAGAACCAGGTGAGCAGGGCAGGGGCGACCAGTGCCAGGGCGCCACGTCCACGTAGCCATACTGGAAGGTGTCGAGCGCCAAGGGTGGCACCGGGAGGATCCGGCAATGACTGAGCTGCCCGTCCGCCCTCTCGTCGCGTTCTTGAGGGCTGTGGCGATCCTCGCCCTGGATGCTCCGCACCAGCTGGCCTGGTTGGGCTCTCTGGGGCTGCCTGGTGAACCCGCGATTGCCGACGAACTCGCGCTTGAGTTCGACGATGGTTACCGGTTGTTGCCCCAATTCATTGCGAATGGATGGCTCCAGGCTGATGTGCGGGAACTGCTCGATGCAATCGATGCAGCTCTCTCCACTATGAGCGAAAAGGAGAACCACGATGTTTGGGCGGTGGAGGCCTTGGCCACGGACGAGCGCTGGGAGGATGTCCGTCGCCTAGCTCGGAGCTTCCTGAATCTGTTGACGTAGTCGGCCTCGGTGTTGGGTGCAGTCGGTAATCGGAAGGCCAGGAGGTGAGTGCGCGCAATGGATGCAGGCGACTTCTTTGACTTCTTTGAGTCCCAAGTCAGGCTGTGGCAGCCTGACGCGGCGTTTTCCGGGCTTTCCGATGAGAAGATCGATGAGATCCGTGCCGACCAGGGGGTCGGCCGCCTTCCGTCGTACTACATGGAGTTCCTTCGGAGAATGGGCGGCGGCGCTGGAGGTTTTCTTCAGGGGACTGACGTGTTCTATCCCGAGGTTATAGGTGTTCCTGCGGACACGCGTGAACTGCTGGCTGAGAACGGTGCGGGTCACCTTTTGTCGAGTGATGCTGTGGTCTTCGCAATACATGGAGGCTATCTGGCATACTGGTTTGACGTTGGCTCGGAAAACCCTCCAGTCATCCTCTATCGCGAAGGTAGCTCCGAAATATTGCGAACGTGGGAATCCTTCAGTGTTTTCCTATTGGATGAGCTGGCTCGATGTCTCCGCAGGATTACCTAGCCGGTGGTCTCTGCAGGGTGGCCCTGAGGAAGTAATTTTACTCAGTCGTGCTAGGGGAGAACGGCCGGATCTCTTCCACGCCACCCTGTGTGGTCAGGTAGGTCGATTCAGGTACTTCCCGCCAAGCGCCCCGCAAACTGCCCAGTGGCTCAGAGACGACAAGTCGCGCGTCGTCAGAAAGCAGCTGTAGTTCCCGACTGTCCGGATATTGCTCACGCAGTGTCGAGATGTCGGCACTGTGGAACAGGGAGCGGGAACGGCCCTCGCTGGAGTGGCGAAAAGCCCACGTGGCGTCCCCGTCAGTCGTCGCGACTGTGAGTTGGATCGGGTAGGCGATGCCGTGGCGCTGGCCGACCTGCTCGACGAAACCGATCGCCTGGGCCATGGCGGCGGGCGGGTCGTGTTCCAGGCCCATGGTCAGCGCGAGGTAGAACAGCACCTCCGAGTCCGTCGACCCCTCGATCGCGGGATAGAGATCCGGGTCGACAGCGAGGACCAGGTCGCGTTTGATCTCCGAGAACCCCGCGATCGCCCCGTTGTGCATCCACAGCCAGCGGCCGCGGCGGAACGGGTGGCAGTTGGTCTCCTGCACCGGCGTGCCGGTAGTGGCCCGCACGTGCGCGAACACCCGGCCCGAGGTGACTTGAGCGGCCAGTTCGAGCAGGTTGCTGTCCTGCCAGGCGGGCTGGATGTTGTGGTAGACCCCGGGAATCTCCCGGTCGCCGTACCAACCGATGCCGAAGCCGTCACCATTGGTGGTTTCGACACCGAGTTGTGCCCGTTTGCTTTGCACGATAAGAGAATTCTCAGGTTTGTAGAGCAGGTCCTCCAGCCGCACGGGTGAGCCTGAGTACGCGATCCATCGACACATGCCGACCTCCTTGCGGCCAAGCCCACCACCGCTGTCGCCCCTGGGGCATCGCACACTCTGGATGAGTCCCGGTGGCCGCGCGACAACGGACCACCGTCCGTATACCCTCTCCCTGGTTGTGAGATCGGGGCCTATTTCCGCGCCGAGCATCGGCGACAGAGGGTGATTCTGTGTACTACAAGCTGGACCCGGAGGTTCCGGGTGGAATCGGCGAGCTGAGTGAGCTCGACACCGGGGTTGCGCCTCTCGTGGTCCGTAGACTGCACTACGAGTTCGATTCCTGGTTCGGAGACTGCCTGGGTCAATCCTCCCCCATCTACATCCTGGCCAAGTACGCTGCTGTCGATCTCGAAAGGCACGGATTCAGCGGCTTCAACCTGCGAGAGGTATTGGTCACCAGATCCGAGGTGTGGGAGCAGTTGGACTTGAAGATCACCCTCCCGCAGTTCGTTTGGCTCGATGTCGTAGGGGTGGGTGGCCAACACGATATTGGGCGGGTTGACAAAGCGGGGTTGGTGGTGTCGTCGACGGTGCTGGATGTTCTGAAGTCGCACCGGCTCGATCACTGCAAGATTGTCGAGTTCCCCGGCTGATCTACTTCACCGGCTGGCACAGCACTGGATTCGCCAGGTCCGCGCACGGCTGGTGCCCCTCCACCCGGATGACGTCCCGCCCCACCTCATTCGTCAGGTACCGCAAGAACGCCGCGCCCAGTGAATCTGCGGGCAATTCGTCGAATGTGTACGCGTATTCCGTCTCCCAGAACGGGTACGCGTGGTGGTCGGCTTTCACCAGCTCCGCCTCGTTCCCATCGATCCGTACCGGCACGACTTCTGCCACGTCTGCCGCCGCGTGGGCTTCGCTGTAGCCGATGGCGCCGGGGACGTCCGCGACCGCGCTCAGCACGCTTTCGGTGCTGGGGCGTTCGCACCGGGTGATCTGGTCGGTGGCGAGTTTGTCCAGGGTGCGGCAGTTGGTCGAGTTCGGCGCCGACTCCAGCCGCTGCAGGACGCGGGTTTCCAGGGCGCGGCGGGTGCCGGAGTTGCTCTGCCTGCTGACCAGGTGCACGTCGACGTCGTTGCCGCCCACCTCGGACCAGTTCGCCACCTCGCCCGCGTACAGCGCGCGGATCTGCTCGGTGGACAGGTCCCTGATCCCGGCGTCCGCGTGCACCACCAGGGTGAACAGCGAGAACGCGATCGGGCGACCGATGAGCCTCGGGTACCCATCCGCCTTCGGCCCGTCGGAGAACGCGATGACCGCGGTGGTGCCGCCGGTGCGGTTGAGCCGCTCTATGCCGTCGGCGCTGCCCCCGGTCTCGACCGCGATCCTGGTGTCCCCACAGGTGCGCTCGTACTGCTGGGCCGCGCTGCGCAGCACTGGCGTAAAGGCGGTTGACCCGACCACTACGAGTTGCCCGTGCCCGCAGTCGAGCGGGTCGGGATCACCGAGCAGGCTGCCCACCCCCAACGACGCGATGACGAGCACTAGGAACGCGGTCACCCACCGCGCCCGCCGCGACGGCCCTGTCCGGCTGGCTGTCTCTAGGACCCTCCCGTCACGCACCCCACCCTTGATGGCGCCGACTACGACCGGGTCTGGGTACTGCTCGATCCCGATCCCCTCTAGGACCGCCAACACCTTGTAGTGCGCTTTGCGATTAAGAGGCACCCGCGGCAGATCGATCGTGCTGTCGGCGTAGTCGAGCCCGGACTCTGCGCCGAAGAACTGCTCCAGGTGCGCGTCGCTCAACTCTGTTATGGCCATGTCCACCACGCGCCGCTGCGGGAAGGTGACCCGCAGCCCCACCTTGTCGTCGTCAGGCGCGGCATAGTCACCGCGGTCGACGTTGGTGGCCCCCGCGTTCTCCACCCGCAGCAGCACCAGGGTCGGGTCGGCGAGCACGGTGTCGCTGTCGCCCACCCGCAGCCGCAGCGGTCCTCCGGGGCGTTCGCCCACCCGGATCCTGGTGTCCAGCTGCACCCGGTACCCGAGCCGCTTGCGCCCGACGACCAGCGACTCCCACAGGAAGGTCACGATCGGCACCGCCACACCGATGGCCGCGATGAGCAGCTCCCACATGGCTCCTCCGGGGGTGAGACAGCGCGACCGTACCGATCGTCGAGGTCCGTCCACCCTGGACGCGCGAGCGTGTCGGCCAGTGTTAACCCGGAGTTTGACCCGTTCGTGGTAGGCGCGGGAACACCACGCGGGTCGCGTGCGTTGGACGGGGACCCACCCGCACCCTTCCTGGGAGGCTCGCGCGTGCTTGCGTCTCTTCCGTCACTCGACAAGCAGGTCCAACGGCTCTGGGACCTCGGTATCCCCGAGTTGGCCGGACTCTCTGAGCAGGACTTGGCCATAGAGGGTCCCGACAACGCGTTGCTGGTCGTCCACCCCGAACGCCTTAAGGCGTCAGCGCTGGCTCCCTTGTTGCGGCACAAGGACAAGCCGGGCTTCGTAGTGGTCGACATGGTGGACTTGGACGACTTCGCGCCGACGGTGGAGTTGCCCGACAAGCCCGTCTACCTGGTGACCGACATAGACCGCGGCGATGACATGGCCAACTGGACGCCAGATGAGGCGCTGCCAGCGATCGGCGGTAAGAGCCGCTCGCCGCTGACAGTGGGGGAGGGCATCCAGTGGCTTCTCCACGAGCCCGAGGCGCTCGAGCGCAACCTGTGCTTCATGACCATCGCGTCGCGCCTACGCAAACCGAGCGGCAAGTTCGACACCCGCACCCCCGCGATCTGGATCAGCAACGGCACCGGCCGCGACGGCAGAGCGAACAAGGACGCCCCCAAGGTCGGCTGGTGCTGGTGGGGTAACCGCCACACCTGGCTCGGTTTCGCCTCCGCCGCGAGCCGGGTCTGACCCCGAGGTGGACATCCGTACATTCGACGTACGGATGTCCACCCCTCGGGAGTGCGAGATGCTGGCGTGGGTCTACCTCGGCTTGGCCATCACCTTCGAGGTGGTCGCCACCAGCCTGATGAAGTCGACGCAGGGCTTCACCCAGCTCTGGCCGACCGTGGCCGTGCTCGCGGGCTACGCGGTCGCGTTTTTCATGCTGGCCAAAGCATTGCAACAGGGCATGGCCATCGGCGTCGGCTACGCCATCTGGTCCGCGCTCGGTACCACGGTCATCGTGATCATCGGCGCCCTGTTCCTCAACGAGGCGATCACCCCGGTCAAGGTCATCGGTGTGGTCTTGGTCGTCGCGGGCGTTGTCACCCTCAACCTCGGCGGCGCCCACTGACCCACTACCGCCGCCGTACGGCGCCTGGCGGTTGCTGATAGTTTCCCCTAGCTCAACTGGCTGATCGCCGAGTTGGCCAGGTCGACCAGTTGCGCGAGGTTGTTCCTGCTCATGGTCATCGTGTACTCGCCTGCCTGCCCGAACTGCAGCGTCGCCTGCCCGTTCTCGACGGACTCCAGCCGCATCGGGACGTCGTGCGCGAGGTCGATCCAGGCCTCGACAGAAACGCCCGGTTGGGTGAACAGTGCCATGGGGAACCGCCTTGTGTCGTAGAGTGATCGGGACTTAAGCCCGACTGTCGCCCTGAAGATTAGGGCGACAGTCGGGCATCGACAAGACGCACAATCGGGTGAACCGAAGGGGTCGGCCATGGGCCACGCGCGGCCTACATTCGAACGCAGGCAACTGGGCCTGGTCCTGCGCCGGTTGCGGGAACGCTCCGGCATGACCCAACAGGCCAGCGCCGAGGTCCTCGGCAAGGTCCGCTCCCGGATCGTCCAGTTGGAGGACGGCAGCGCCACCGCCAGCATGGAAGACCTGGACAAACTCCTGGACTGCTACGCCGTCACCGGCGACGAACGCGCCACGGTCGTAGAACTAGGCCAACAAGCCCGCCGCCGCCAAAAGCGCCGCGTCCATGTAGACAATCTGCCAGACGCCTACCGCCGCTTCGCCGACTTGGAAGCCAGCGCGTCGGAAATCAACTGCTTCGAGACCGGGGTCATCCCTGGTCTGCTCCAGTCCGAGGGCTACATCCAAGCTTTGCTTGCCGAAGCGGACGGCGTGCTGTGGTCCGCAGATGACTCCCAAGGCGAAGATCGTTCGGTCTACCGCCTGGATCGCCAGTCTCGGCTGCTGGGCGAAGGGGATCGGCGCATCATGCGTTTCGTCGTTACCGAGGACGCCTTGCGCGCCAACATGGGTGCGCCCGAAGTGATGCGCGAACAGTTGACGCACCTGCTCGCGCTGATCGACAAGATGCCAGACCTGAACATCCGTGTCCTGCAAGCAGACTCCTACGGCAACCCGTTGCGAGGATCTGGCTTGACGATCTTCGGCTTCGGTGAGCGTGGGACATCGATCGGCTACTCATCACCCGTTTTCGGTCCGTCAACTTATTACGACGGTGAACCAGAAGCCACGGCTATGCTTCGAGCGTTCTACCGGTCTTGGGAGGCGGCCTTGAGCCGCGAAGCGTCCCGCCGGTTGATTCAGCACATCGCGAAGGAGTAGCTCCCATGGTTGCCCAGGTCTGGGACACAGGTTGGTTCAAGAGCAGTCGTAGTACGGCGGCTACTGAGAACTGTGTCGAGGTCCGTCTGACCACCACCACCGTCGGCATCCGCGACACCAAGAACCGCGCGGCAGGCGCCCTCTCCGTTCGCCCGGCCACCTGGTCCGCCCTGCTCGCCGACCTCAAGAACGCCTAGCCAACCGCCAGCTCACGTAGTCCCGCGCCAACCCCGCCCGCCGAGACGACCCCTGGCCACTGACTGCGATGTGGGTCCAGAGCCCCGCGACATAAGCCGCCCACGCCGTGAGCACCCGCTCGTCAACCCCGACGAACGTGCCGCGGGCTCTGGCCCATCCCTCAGCGTTCTCCGGCCCGTGCCCCGCCTCGATCAACCGCAAGATCATGAATGCCGTGTCGACCCACCGCGCCCCGGCACCGGGAAACCCCCAGTCCACCACGCGGACGTCCCCACCAGCCCCGATGACGAACTGGTCCCCGTGCAAGTCGGTGTGCAGCAGCCGGTCACCCTCGACCATCGCGGGCACCTCCGCGCTGAGCCGGCTCATCTCCTCGACATCAACGTCGGCGACCACCTCGGGCGCAACCCCCGCAACCCTCTCCCACCAGTCCGTCGGCGCCCACCGATCCCGCAGCGGCCGCATCCCACCGGCCCCCAGCCCGGCGATCCGCTCGACCACCTCAGCCACCACAGGAAGGTCCGGCGACCCCGGCGCCAGACTGGCAGACCGCCCCGGCACGAACTCGAACCCCACGACCAGCCAGTCCTCACCCACCTCGGTCGCGGTGAGGTCAGCGTGGAACAACACCTCTGGCGCCACCCCCACCGCCGCCCCGCTCCCCGCGATCTCGTTCCGCAACCACCGCATCCGCCGACTGATCCCAGCGACCGCCTTCACGAACGCCCGCTCCCCACCCGCGCCCCGCACAACGGTCGCCACATCGCTGGCACTGCCCCCGTCGACTTCCAGCGCCTCGACCACCACACCAACGTGCTGCTCAGCGATGTCCTGAATGGGTCTCGGCAGGTCCTCCCACTTCACTCCAGAGGTCCTTCCACAGTCAGTCCTTCTTGCGGGTGTCTGAGTTCTCGTTGCCGTCCTTGCCCGAGTTGCTGCAGTTGCCATCCTCGTGGCATTGGCCGCACTGGGCGCGTAGTGGCCACAGGGTCATCAGGCACGTGGTGGAGGAACCCACCCCCCGGTCGCCCGCACAGCGTCGCGTACGCCTTGGTGTCCAAGATCAGTTGATCCACCCCAAGTCGACCATCTCACTCGGCACCAACCCGCCACCGGACTCTTGTGCTGCCGCCGCCAGGAACGCCAACGCCCGATCAACGATTCGTTCGGCGAGGTGGGAGACGTGCGGGAGGGATGCGGCCACCCGCACTGCCACTCGGCTGAACAGGTCTGGAGCGACCAGTTCGGTGCTCGAACCGTGGATTCGGACGCTACGCACCTTGGCGGGCTTGTGCTGTGCCCGTCGGGGTGTTCCTGCCCTGGAGCCGTTGAGGTGGCGCCAACCAGCGGGCGAACACGTCGATCAGCCCACACCAGGTAGCGTCGACTCCTGTGGAACAGGAGTTCGATCTCTTCGGCGCCCCCGCCTCCAACGATGCTGTCCGCAGAGCGCAGGCCAACACCCCGCTAGCGGTCCGGATGCGTCCCGCCAGCCTCGACGAGGTTCTAGGCCAGGACCACCTCCTAGGCCCCGGCGCCCCACTACGCCGCCTAGTCGAAGGCGCCGCCCCAGCGTCGATCCTGCTCTATGGCCCACCCGGCACCGGTAAGACCACCCTCGCCACCCTCGTCTCCAGCGCTATTGGCCGTCGCTTTGTGGCCCTGTCCGCGCTCTCCGCAGGCGTCAAGGAAGTCCGCGCGGTCATCGAGGAGGCCCGCCGACGCCTTACGCACTCGGGGGAGTCGACGGTTCTATTCATTGATGAGGTGCACCGCTTCTCCCGCACGCAACAAGACGCACTCCTCGGCGCCGTAGAGGACCGCATCGTTCTCCTAGTGGCCGCTACCACCGAGAACCCGTTCTTCTCCGTCGTCTCCCCGCTGCTCTCTCGCTCGCTCGTCCTCCAACTCCAGCCTCTTACCGACGCAGACGTCCAAGCGCTGGTCCGGCGAGCAGTGGCCGACGAGCGTGGGCTCAACGCCAAGGTCACTCTCGACGACGACGCCGAAGCGCACATCGTGCGTCTAGCGGGGGGTGACGCTCGCAGGGCTCTTACCGCCCTCGAAGCCGCGGCCGACTCGGCTCTCGCCACCCGCGAAGGCTCTATAGACCTCGCCACGGTCGAGGCCACTGTCGACAAGGCCGCCGTGAGGTACGACCGTCAGGGCGACCAGCACTACGACGTCACCTCCGCGTTCATCAAATCCATCCGAGGCTCCGACGTCGACGCAGCTTTGCACTACCTCGCCCGCATGATCGAGGCAGGCGAGGACCCCCGGTTCATCGCGCGCCGCCTGGTCGTGCACGCCAGCGAAGACGTGGGCATGGCCGATCCGACCGCCCTCCAGGTCGCCGTCGCCGCGTCGCAGGCCGTCCAGCTGATCGGCATGCCTGAAGGCAGGCTCGCCCTGGCTCAGGCGACCATCCACCTGGCCACCGCGCCCAAGTCCAACGCCGTCTACACGGCCATCGACTCCGCGCTCGCCGACGTCCGCGCCGGGGGAGCCGGGCAGGTACCACCCCACCTGCGCGACGGCCACTACGCCGGGGCCAAGAAGCTCGGCAACGCCACCGGCTACCGCTACCCCCACGACGTCCCCGAAGGGGTGCTCAGCCAGCAGTACCCGCCGGACGACCTGCGCGGACGTGACTACTACGAGCCCACCCAGCGCGGCGCCGAACGGCACCTGGCCGACCGGGTACCCAAGCTGCGGCGGGTCATCAGGGACGAGTAACCGAGTCGCCCGACACCGCCTCGACCGCTCACACTGGTATGGGAACCGGCACGGTAGCCTGGCGCCGATCAATTCGTGGTCAGGCCAATGAGGAGGGCTCGTGACAGCAGGGCAGATCGCCGCGCTGGTGGCCGCAGGCGCGTTCGTACTGCTGGTAGTGCTGCTGGGCATCGTGCTCGCCAAGCTCGGCCGCACGCTCGACGAGGCCACCATCGCCATCCGCAAGGCCCACGAGAACAGCGACCCGCTGTTCACCGGCGCCAACACCACGCTCAACCACGTCAACACCCAGCTCGAGCGGGTCGACGGCATCACGGCCAACGCGCAGGCCGTCACGGGCAACGTCTCGGCGTTGACCTCGGTGTTCACCGCCACCCTCGGTGGTCCGTTGGTGAAGGTCGCCGCGTTGTCCTACGGCGTCAGCAAGGCCGTCCGCGCTCGGCGTAAGGCCAAGGGCGACGAAGGCAAGCACTCCCGCTCCGGCCGCCGCGCGCGTAAGGGAGCTCGGTCGTGATCCGCCGCGTCTTCTGGCTAGGCGTCGGGATCGCTGCTGGGGTCGCTCTGAGCCGTAAGGCGAAGCAGACCGCCCACGCCATCACCCCCGCGGGGATCGCGGGCAACCTCGGCGACGCCATGCACGAGCTCGCCGGGGCTATAGGCGCGTTCGGTGCCGACGTCCGCGCGGGCATGGTTGAGCGCGAGGAAGAGCTGTCCGACGCCGTTGAGCGCCGCTCCGGTGTCACACCCGGCGCGCGAGCGCGCAGGGCGAACGGCTGACCCAGGCCGTTCGCCGCGCCCAGCCCGCCGAACCCCTCGACCACTAGAGGACGACTCCAGTGCAGACCCACGAGATCTCCAGCCGTTTCCTGGACCACTTCAAGCGCAATGGCCACACCCAGGTGCCTAGCGCGTCGCTGATCCTCGAGGACCCGAACCTGCTGTTCGTCAACGCGGGCATGGTCCAGTTCAAGCCGTACTTCCTCGGCCAGGCCCCCGCGCCGTGGAACACCGCCACCAGCGTGCAGAAGTGCGTGCGCACCGGCGACATCGACGAGGTCGGCAAGACCACCCGCCACAACACGTTCTTCCAGATGGCGGGCAACTTCTCCTTCGGCGACTACTTCAAGGCCGGGGCCATCGAGTTCGCCTGGGACCTCATCACCAACAGCGTCGACAACGGCGGCTACGGGTTCGATCCGGACCGTCTGTGGGCGACTGTCTACAACGACGACGACGAGGCCTTCGACCTCTGGCGCAAGATCGCGGGTCTTCCCGAGGAGCGCATCCAGCGCCGCGACGGCAAGGACAACTACTGGGACATGGGCGTGCCCGGTCCCGGCGGGCCCTGCTCGGAGATCTACTACGACCGCGGCCCCGAGCACGGTCGCGACGGCGGGCCCGTCGCTGACGAGGACCGCTACCTGGAGATCTGGAACCTCGTCTTCATGCAGGACGAGCGCGGTGAGCTGAGCCCCAAGGAGGGCCACAAGCCGATCGGGTCCCTGCCGACCAAGAACATCGACACCGGCATGGGCATCGAGCGCGTCGCCACCCTGCTCCAGGGCGTCGAGAACGTCTACGAGACCGACCTGGTGCGGCCGGTCATCAGCAAGGCCGAGGAGATGTCGGGACGCCGCTACGGCTCCGGCAACGCCGTCGACGACGTTCGGTTCCGGGTCATCGCCGACCACGCCCGCAGCGGCATGATGCTCATCGGCGACGGCGTCACCCCCGGCAACGAGGCCCGCGGCTACGTCTTGCGCCGCTTGCTCCGCCGCATCGTCAGGTCCGTCCGCCTGCTGGGTGTGAACGAGCCCGTCTTGGGCGAATTCGCTGCGGTCGTGCGCGACACCATGTCGCCCTCTTACCCCGAACTGGCCAAGGACTTCCCGCGCATCGAGTCCGTGATGCGCAAGGAAGAGGAAACCTTCCTCGCCACGCTGGCCAGCGGTTCTAAGATCTTCGACCTCGCTGCGGAGCAGATCAAGGCGGACGGTCGCGCGCAGCTGCCCGGCGACAAGGCCTTCCAGTTGCACGACACCTACGGCTTCCCGATCGACCTAACGCTGGAGATGGCCGCCGAGAAGGGGCTGTCGGTCGACGAGGCTGGCTTCCGCGAGCTCATGGCCGAGCAGCGCGCCCGCGCGAAGGCCGACGCCGCTTCCCGTAAGACCGGCCACGGCGACCAGACGGTCTACCGCGACCTCTTGGCCCAGGGTCCGACCGAGTTCCTCGGCTACGAAACGCTGTCTGCTGAGGCCACCGTGCGCGGCCTGGTTCGCGAAGGCGTTCGCGTGCCTAGCGCGTCGGAAGGCGAGATCGTCGAGGTAGTCCTCGACCGCACCCCCCTGTACGCCGAGTCCGGTGGCCAGGAGAGCGACGCGGGCACCATCACCGGTCCCGGGGTGGAGCTAGAGGTCCTCGACGTGCAGAAGGTCGCCCGCAAGCTGTGGGTGCACCAGGTGCGCGTGCGTAGTGGCGAGATCGTCGAAGGCCAGAACGTCGAGGCTCTTGTGGACGCCGAGTGGCGCATCGGTGCGCGTCAGGGCCACTCCGGCACGCACGTAGTGCACGCCGCGCTGCGCGAGGTGCTTGGCCCGACCGCCCTGCAGAGCGGCTCTTACAACAAGCCCGGCTACTTGCGTCTTGACTTCGCCTGGGGCAACGCCCTGTCGGCGGAGACGCGTAGTGAGATCGAAGAGGTCTCTAACCTCGCCGTGCGTAAGGACCTCCCGGTTCGCGTTGTATACACCGATATGGGCGGCGCGCAGGACCTGGGCGCGGTGGCCCTCTTCGGCGAGACCTACGACGAGACCGTTCGCGTAGTCGAGATCGGCGGCCCTTGGTCACGCGAGCTGTGCGGTGGCACGCACGTCGAGCACTCGTCGCAGATTGGCCCGATCACGCTGCTCGGCGAGTCCTCCGTGGGCTCCGGTAGCCGCCGCCTTGAGGCCTACGTAGGCATGGACGCCATGCGCTTCTTGGCCAAGGAGCGCGCTCTTGTCCAGAACCTCGCCGCGATGCTGAAGGTGCCCAACGACGAGGTGCCCGCTCGCGTCGAAGCACTGGTAGACCGCCTGCGCAACGCGGAGAAGGAGCTGGAGAAGCTGCGCGCCGGCCAGCTCTTGTCCGCCGCGGGCGACCTCGCCGGTAAGGCCGAAGAGGTCAACGGGACCGCTCTTGTCGCGCTGAAGGTCCTCGACGGCGTAGGCGGCAACGACCTCCGGTCGCTCGCGACCGAGGTCCGCAACCGCCTCGGTTCGCGATCCGGCGTCGTCGCCTTGTTCTCCACGGATGGCGACAAGGTGAACTTCGTGGTGGCCACTACCTCGGCCGCCCGCGACGCGGGGATCGCCGCGGGCAAGCTCGTCCCGTCGTTCTCCTCGGCCATCGAGGGGCGCGGCGGCGGCAAGCCGGACATGGCCCAGGGTGGCGGTGCCAACGCGAACGGTGTCGACGAGGCGGTGAACGCCCTGCGCAGGGCGTTGGCCGGGTCGTGAACCCCAAACCCGATCGGCCGGGAGCCGACGACCCGGGGCGTGGCCGCAGGCTCGCCGTGGACGTCGGCTCCGTCCGCGTCGGCGTCGCCGTGAGCGATCCGACTCCCATCTTGGCCTCCCCGCTCGTTACGCTGTCCCGCGACGAGCGGTCGGGCAGTGACCTCGACCGGCTCACCGAGCTCGTCACCGAGCACGAGGTGGTCGAAGTGGTGGTCGGTTTGCCCAGGACGCTCGCCGCGCGGCACGGTGCGGCCGCGGAGGCCGCGCGCGCCTACGCGGACGCCCTCGCCGCCCGGGTCGCCCCGGTGCCGGTCCGGCTCGCCGACGAGCGGCTGACCACCGTGACGGCGACCAGGATGCTCAGCGACCGGGGAGTCAAGGGCAAGCGGCAGCGGGCGGTAGTCGACCAGGCCGCCGCTGTGGCGATCCTGCAGTCGTGGCTCGACGAACGCTCGGCAGCGCTCGCACGATCTGCGGAGGCGGACTCATGACCGACGATCTCGACTTCTTCGAGGAACGGGCGGACGACACCGCCAAGCGCAAGCCGCGCCGCGACCGCAGGCGCGTCAAGCTCGCGGTGTTCGGCCTGGTCGTGCTCGCCATCATCGGCGGCGGCGTCTGGTTCGGCCTACGCACCCTCGCGGGGATCGGCGACTACGACGACTACGCGGGCGCGGGCGAGACCGACGTCGTCGTCGAGGTCAAGGGTGGCGACAGCACAGGTGTCATCGCCAACCGCCTTAAAGACGACGGCGTTGTCGCTAGCGCGCGTGCCTTCACCGAGGCGGCCGAGTCCGAGTCCAAGGTCCGTTCCATCCAGCCGGGCTACTACGTCATGCGCACCAAGGTGTCCGGTGCCGACGCCGTCGCTAAGATCGTCGACCCCGCCTCGCGGGTCGGGAACCTCCAGATCAAGGCGGGCACCCAGTTCGACGACGTGACCAATGGCGCGAACGTGACACCGGGTGTGTACTCCCTGTTGTCGAAGGCGTCGTGCGCGCAGCTCAACGGCAAAAGCACATGTGTGCCCGTCGAGGAACTACGCAAGGTCGTGGAAACAGCTGATCTGACCACTCTTGGCGTGCCTGACTGGGCAGTGCCGGACGCGTCGAAGTCCCCAGAGCCCAAGCGCAAGCTCGAAGGTCTGATCATGCCGGACGTCTACGAGGTCCGGCCGGGCTCCACCGCCGAGGAGCTCTGGAAGAAGCTGATCGCCGACTCCTCCGCGGTGCTGCAGAGCGTCGGCATGCCCACGTTGGCCGACGCGACAGGCTTCACCCCGTACCAGCTGCTGGTGATGGGATCGCTGGTCCAGCGAGAGGCCATCGCCGCCGACTTCTCCAAGGTCTCCCGAGTCACCTACAACCGCCTCGCGAAGACCATGAAGCTGGAGTACGACTCGACGGTCAACTACGTCCTCGACCGGCCCGCGATCCGCACCAGGCCCGAGGACCGAGCCAAGTCGGGGCCGTACAACACCTACGCGAACACCGGTTTACCCCCCACCCCGATCGCGGCAGTGAGCCGGGAGGCCATAGAGGCCGCGGCCAAGCCCGCGGACGGAACCTGGGTGTTCTTCGTGCGCTGCCAGAAGGACGGCACGTCGTGCTTCGCGAACACGCTCGAGGAGCACAACGAGAACATCGCATTGGCGCAGCGCAATGAGGCCTACTGACGTTCGAAAGGCCGCCGTTCTCGGCTCGCCTGTCGCACACTCCCTGTCACCGGTTCTGCACGGGGCGGCTTTCGAGGCCCTAGGTTTGCCGTGGACCTACGAACGCCTGGAGTGCGATGAAGCGCGCCTGCCGGGGCTTGTGGCCGGGTTGGGCGACGAATGGGTCGGCTTCTCGGTGACCATGCCCGGCAAGCGTGCCGCGTTGTCCTTCGCCTCTAGTGCCACCCCACGCGCTATAGCGGTCGGCGCCGCGAACACTCTCGTCCGCGACGGCGACGGTTGGCTTGCCGACTGCACAGACGTCGATGGCGTAGTGGGGGCGTTGCGTGCCTCTGGGTTCGCTGGCGGGCCTCTTGGCGTCATCTTGGGGGCGGGTGGGACCGCGTGCGCCGCTCTGGCGGCCTTCGTAGACCTAGGCATCACCTCGGCTGTCGTTGTAGTCCGGGACCTCGCCAGAGCGGCCGACGCAGTCGAGTCCGCCGAGCGGCTCGGACTTTCGCTGGAGCTCGCCCGCTTGGCCGACACCGACTTCGCCGCCCTGGCTTCCTCGGCCGCGGTCTTGGTGAACACCGTCCCGCCCGCCGCGACCGAGCCGCTGACCGCGGCCTTGGCGCGCGCCCCCCACCTCCTCGACGTCATCTACCACCCGTGGCCGACCCCCTTGGCCACGGCGGTCACCGACGCCGGGGGAGTGGTCGCGACCGGCCTCGACATGCTGCTGCACCAGGCATTCGGCCAGTTCACCCACTTCACCGGCCGCGAAGCCCCGCGCCAGGCGATGCGGGACGCCCTGTTCTCGGCGACCGGCGGGATCCTCCCGTTGCCGCTATAACGCTATTCTCGAATTCTGTCAAAAAGTTGTCCCCACCGTATTGAGCGACTGCCGGATCGGCTCCTTTCTCGCTACCTTGGAAAGCGAGAAAGGAGCACATCATGTCAATCCACTCCCCGGTCAGACTTCTCATCGCGCCCGGCGGATCGCCGCCAACACGCCTTGCCGCTGCTGCGCTCTGCCTACCACTGATCGCGTTCCCCGCCGCGGTAATGCCGTCCCTGGGCGCTGCCGCCGGTTACCTGGCCGGTTCCGCCATACGCCGACTGGTGCCGCAGTACGACGTGCCACCCCGGTGGTATGAGATCCCCACGGCCTGCCTCTGGTCCGTGGTCGCCGTCGCCTGGCAAGCCGGTGCTCTTCCCTGGTGGTGGACCCCCGCAATCGCTTTCCTGGCCTGGCTGCTCGTCCCCCTGACCATCATCGACCTCCACCACCGACGACTCCCCGACCGGCTCACTCTGCCCGCTGCCCCCCTCAGCCTCGCCCTACTCACCTTCGCCGCAGCGGCTTCCGATGCCAACCTGCTCCTCGACGCCCTCTTAGGCGCGATAGCGCTTACCGCCTTCTATGGCCTAGTTAGAGTCGCGAACCCTGAAGCTATAGGCCTGGGCGACGTCAAGCTGGCGCCAACCCTGGGTCTCTTCCTGGGAGTCGGCGGACCCAATCTCATCCTCTTAGGCCCTCTTATCGCGTCTTCTCTGACCCTGGTTCTGCATTGTGTCCGGCACCCCAGTTGGCGAAACCGCATTCCCTATGGGCCTGGACTGCTTGTCAGCACCTTCGCCCTCGCCCTACCGGCTTTCGCCTAAGCCTCGGTATCAGCGGTGGACCGGTACCAGGTTGGTGAGGGGGTTGATCCAGGGGACGCGGTCGACGTCGGCGGGGTTGGTGAAGACCAGCACGCATTCGTCGAGCCTGGCGATGGACAGGGTGCCGTTCATGCGCTCCTGCACCTCGCCGGAGACCAAGGAAAGGGGAGTGCCACCGATGACCATGCGCAGTTCGGCGAGGAGTCCGGTCTCACCATCGGCGAGTACGACGACCTCGTCGACGTCGCCGACCGGGAGTTCGGGAAGGGGGCGTCTGCGGTAGATCCTGTCCTTGGGCTGGTACTCGAAGTGGGCTCCGGGCCACGGGAACAGGCCCCAGCCCTCGTCTGCTTGGTAGTCACTGATGCTCAGCGCGTCGCCGTGGTCGAGGTTGGCTTGGAGCCCGTTCATCTGCAGGAAGGGCACCTCTGGGTCGTCGAACTGCGGGCCGAGGCCCTGGAAGTCTTCGCGCAGGGCGAGCTCTTCCCCGACCCACGACTCGATTCGCCTGCCGCGCAGTGCCGCGAACTCCCTAGCCCGCTCGACTTCCCACGGTCTCAGTGTCGTCATCGGCGCAGTATCACCGCGGCACGATCCCCGACGCGATCGCATTTGACGATCACCGGCGAAGGCGGGTGGAGTCCTCTTCGGACCTCGCGGCACGGGAGGTCGGCGGAGGTGCCCGGGGTGCTGACTCGGTGAGTACCCGTGCGGGTGTTGGTTGTCGAACGCGCCGATGGTGGTCGCGGTGTCGAGGCGAGTGGCGGGGCGGTCGAACTACCGGGCGGACAAGGTGTTTCGAGGAGCGAACGCGGGGGGAGTGGGCGGTCTCACGTGGAGGTTGGGCGATTGGCCGGACGCGAGGTGAAGGGGGTGTCATGACAGGATCTGGGATGTGCTGCGTTGGATAACCGCTGGAGAGTCACACGGGCCCGCGCTGGTCGCCGTGCTGGAAGGCATGGTGGCGGGCGTGGAGGTCACCACGAGCGACCTCGCGGGGCAGTTGGCCCGCCGCAGGTTGGGGTTCGGGCGGAGCCCGCGGATGGGCTTCGAGACCGACGAGTTCGAGATCCTGGGTGGGGTCCGGCACGGGCTCACCCAGGGCGGGCCGATCGCGGTGCGGATCGACAACGCCGAGTGGCCCAAGTGGGAGAAGGTCATGGCGGCCGATCCCGTGGACCCGGCCGAGCTGGCCGAGCTCGGGCGCAACGAGCCGCTGACCCGGCCGCGGCCGGGGCACGCCGACCTGCCGGGGATGCAGAAGTACGACTTCGACGAGGCCCGGCCGGTGCTCGAGCGGGCCAGCGCCCGGGAGACCGCCGGGCGGACCGCCCTGGGCACCGTGGCGCGGGCGTTCCTGCGGCAGCTGCTGGGGGTCGAGGTGGTCAGCCACGTCATCTCCATCGGCAAGGCGGTGGCCCCGGACGGGCCCGCGCCGGGGCCGGGCGACCTCGCCGCCGTGGACGAGAGCCCGGTGCGGGCGTTCAGCCAGGCGGGGACCGACGCCATGGTCGCCGAGGTGGAGGCGGTCAAGAAGGCCGGGGACACCGTCGGCGGGGTCATCGAGGTGATCGCCTACGGGCTGCCGCCGGGGCTGGGGTCGCACGTGCACTGGGACCGCAGGCTCGACGCGCGGCTGGCGGGCGCCCTGATGGGCGTGCAGGCCATGAAGGGCGTCGAGATCGGCGACGGCTTCACCACCGCCCAGCGGTGGGGCAGCGAAGCGCACGACGAGATCGACCGGGCCGAGGGCACCGTCACCGGTGTCACCCGGCGCACCAACCGAGCGGGCGGACTGGAAGGGGGGATCACCAACGGTGAGCCGCTGCGGGTGCGGGTCGCCATGAAGCCGATCTCCACCGTCCCCCGCGCCCTGTCCACAGTGGACGTCGTGACCGGTGAGCCCGCCGTGGCCATCCACCAGCGCTCCGACGTGTGCGCGGTGCCCAGGGCCGGGGTGGTCCTGGAGTCCGTGGTGGCGCTCGTGCTGGCCGAGGCGGCGCTGGAGAAGTTCGGCGGGGACTCGCTGGGCGAGAGCAAGCGCAACGTCGAGGGCTACCTCGAAGCGCTGCGCGGGCGCTGGTGAGCCCGGTCGCGGTGGTCGTCGGGCCGCCGGGGGCGGGGAAGACGACCATCGGCGAGGGGCTGGCCGCCGCGTTGGGGGTGGGCTTCCGCGACACCGACGCCGACGTCGAGGCGGGGGCGGGCAAGCCGATCACGGACATCTTCACCCAGGACGGCGAGCCCGTCTTCCGGGCCGCTGAGGCGGCCGCTGTGGCGACCGCGCTGGTCGAGCACGACGGCGTCCTCGCGCTCGGCGGTGGGGCGATCCTGGCCGACGCCACGCGGGCGCTGCTGGTCGGGCACACCGTGGTCTTCCTCAACGTCGGCATGGCGGAGGGGGTGCGGCGTTCCGGGCTGTCCGCCGCGCGTCCGCTGCTGGCCGGGGTCAACCCGAGGGCCACCTTCAAGCTGCTGCTCGACCAGCGGCTGCCGCTCTACCGGGAGGTGGCCACCCTCGAGGTGCCCACCGACGACGGCACGCCAGAGGACATCATCGCCAACCTGGTCGCGGCCCTGGGCGCGCGGACCGGGACGACCCCGGAGGGGGAGCAGTGAGCCAGCAGCCGTGGCGGATCCGGGTGGCCACCGCGCAGCCGTACGACGTGATCATCGGGACCGGGCTGCTCGGTGAGCTGGTCGAGGCGGTGCGCGGGGCGTCCAAGGTCGCCGTCATCCACACCGCGACCCTCGCCGCGACGGCGACCGCGACCCGCGACGAACTGGCCGCGGCCGGGGTCGACGCGCACACGGTGGAGATCCCCGACGCCGAGGACGGCAAGGCGCTGTCGGTGGCGGCGTTCTGCTGGGAGGTCCTCGGGCGGATGGGGATGGACCGGCAGGGTGCCGTCGTCGCCATCGGCGGTGGCGCGGTCACCGACCTCGCCGGGTTCGTCGCCGCCACCTGGATGCGCGGCATCCGGCTGGTCAACGTGCCGACCACGCTGCTGGGCATGGTCGACGCCGCGGTGGGCGGCAAGACCGGGATCAACACCGACGCCGGGAAGAACCTGGTCGGCGCGATTCACGAGCCCTCCGCCGTCCTTGTCGACCTCGCCACGCTCACGACCCTGCCGCGCAACGAGCTCGTCGCCGGGATGGCCGAGGTCATCAAGGGCGGGTTCATCGCCGACCCGGTGATCCTCGACCTCATCGAGGCCGACCCCGCCGCCGCGCTCGACCCGACCGGGGCGGTGCTGCCGGAACTGGTTCGGCGCAAGATCCAGGTCAAGGCCGACGTCGTCGCCTCCGACCTGCGCGAAGCCAGCCTGCGCGAGGTGCTCAACTACGGGCACACCCTCGCCCACGCCATCGAGCGCCGCGAGCGGTACCGGTGGCGCCACGGGGCCGCGGTCAGCGTCGGGCTGGTCTTCGCCGCGGAGCTCGCCCGGCTGGCCGGGCGGCTCGACGACGCGACCGCCGACCGGCACCGGTCGATCCTCACCGCGGTGGGACTGCCGGTCAGCTACGACGCCGACGCCCTGCCGCAGCTGATCGAGGGCATGCTGGGGGACAAGAAGACCAAGTCCGGCGTGCTGCGGTTCGTGGTCCTCGACGGTCTCGCCAAGCCTGCCAGGCTGGAGGGGCCCGACCCGGCCCTGCTCGCCGCCGCCTACTCCGCCGTCGCCACCGACGGCGGCCGGACCGGAGGTGTCCTGCTGTGAAGGTCCTCGTGCTCAACGGCCCCAACCTGGGCAGGCTCGGCCTGCGCGAACCCGAGGTCTACGGCAGCACCACGCACGCCCAGCTCGCCGACCGGTGCGTGCGGGTCGGGGCCGAGCTCGGCCTCGACGTCGAGGTCCGCCAGACCGACCACGAGGGCGAGATGATCGGCTGGCTGCACGAGGCCGCCGACGCGGGCCACCCCGTGGTCCTCAACGGCGCCGCCTGGACGCACTACTCCATCGCCGTGCGCGACGCGGTGTCGCAGCTGACCGCGCCGCTGGTCGAGGTGCACATCTCCAACGTGCACAAGCGCGAGGACTTCCGGCACCACAGCTACATCTCCGCCCTCGCCGCGGGCGTCATCATCGGCCTGGGCATCGACGGCTACTTCCTCGCCCTGCGCTGGATCGCCGACAACACCATCCGCAACGCCTGACCCGGGGACACGCCCGTGGGGGTGTCTGGGAAGTTCTCGTTTGGCCGTACCGCGACTACTCCGTTCGGGCTCGGCGCGGCCGCGGCGAGGGCTTCGGAGTCGACGCCACCGGCGGGCTGTCGGGCTCCTGTGCGCGCTTGTCCAGGCGCGGGCCGACAACGAGGCCCACGGCCGCGGGGACCAGGACCAACAGGGCCGTGAAGGCCGCGCCGCCGGTCAACGCCTGCCCCAGCGCGCTGGATCCGGTCTGGTCGACGAACAGGCCCCGGCCGACCACGCCGAGCACCGCCGATCCCCAGCCCGCGACCAGGGCAGCGAACACCCAGGTCCGCCCCCGGTCCAGCAGGCCGAGCCACCCGTCCACCGCCGCCCACACCGCCGCCACGGCGACCAGGACACCCAGCGCCAGGGCCTCCAGCGCCGTCCAGCCGGTCGGGTCCGTGGCCTTGAGAGCGGCGACGGTCACCGCCGCGGCCGCGTGCACCGCGGCGAGGGCGGCGCCTCGGGTCAGCCAGGTTCGCATCACCCAAGGGTAGGCGGCGGCGCTCTAAGCTCAAGGTCATGTCCGACCCGCACGAGCGGCGACGCGCCGCGTTGCGCAGCACCCTGCGCGACCGCGGCCTCACCGCCCTCCTCATCGGTGACCTGCGCAACCTGCGCTACCTCACCGGGTTCACCGGCTCCAACGGAGCCCTCCTCGTCCACGCCGACGGCGACGACCGCACGGTCTTCTGCACCGACGGGCGCTACCAGGAGCAGTCCGCCGAGCAGGTGCCCGGCCTGGAGCGGCTCATCGACCGCGCCAGCGCCGGTGCGCTGGCCGCTCGGGCCGCCGCCGACCGGATGGCGGTGGTCGGCTTCGAGAGCCAGCACGTCACCGTCGACGGCCTCGAAGCGCTGCGCCACGCCGCCGAGGGGGTGGAGCTGGTCCGGGCGCCGCTGTTGGTCGAGGCGCTGCGGTTGGTCAAGGACGACACCGAGGTCGAGGCGCTGCGGCAGGCGTGTGCGATCGGTGACGCCGCGCTCGCCGAGTTGATCTCCGAAGGCGGCGTCCGGCCGGGTCGCACCGAGCGGGAAGTGGCCCGTGACCTGGAGGATCGCATGCGCGATCACGGTGCGGCCGCCCCCGCGTTCGACACGATCGTCGCAACCGGCGCGCACTCGGCGATCCCGCACCACCGACCCACGGACGGGGTCCTCCGAACAGGTGACTTCGTCAAGCTCGACTTCGGCGCCCAACTGCACGGCTACCACTCCGACATGACCCGCACCCTCGTCCTGGGCACCCCGGCCGACTGGCAGCGCGAGATCTACGACCTGGTGGCCGAAGCCCAGTCCGCCGGGACCGCCGCCCTCCTGCCGGGAACCCCGGTGTCCGCTGTGGACGCAGCAGCGCGGCAGGTCATCGAGGACGCGGGCCGGGGCGCGCAATTCCTGCACGGCCTCGGGCACGGTGTCGGCCTGCAGATCCATGAGGCACCGAGCCTGGCGAAATCCGGCGAAGGTACACTTTCGGCCGCAATGGCGGTCACCGTCGAGCCGGGTGTGTACCTGTCCGGGCTCGGTGGCGTCCGCATCGAGGACACGCTCATCGTGCGGGACACCCAGCCCGAGCTCCTCACGCAGACCACCAAGCAACTCATGGTCGTCTAGACCGGCGGACGGCCACGCGCGGACAACAGGAGATCCTCCAGTGGCCTCGACCAACGACCTGAAGAACGGCCTGGTGCTCAACCTCGAGGGCCAGCTGTGGACCGTCACCGAGTTCCAGCACGTCAAGCCGGGCAAGGGCCCCGCGTTCGTGCGGACCAAGCTCAAGCACGTGCTCTCCGGCAAGGTCGTCGACAAGACGTTCAACGCGGGCGTCAAGGTCGAGACCGCCACCGTGGACCGCCGCGAGATGACCTACCTGTACAACGACGGCGCCGAGTACTACTTCATGGACGGCGACACCTTCGAGCAGATCGGCATCAGCTCCGAGGTCGTCGCCGAGCAGGCGAAGTTCCTGCTGGAGAACGGCACCGCGGTGGTCTCCTCGCACGAGGGCGCGCCGCTGTTCATCGAGCTGCCGACCTCGGTGGAGCTGGTCATCGAGCACACCGACCCCGGCCTGCAGGGCGACCGCTCCACCGGCGGCACCAAGCCGGCGCGGCTGGAGACCGGTGCCGAGATCCAGGTGCCGCTGTTCGTCACCACCGGCGAGAAGGTCAAGGTCGACACGCGCGACGGCCGCTACCTCGGCCGCGTCAACAGCTGACGTGGGCGCACGCAGCAAAGCACGCAAGCGGGCGGTGGACCTGCTGTTCGAGGCCGCCGTGCGCGGGGAGGACCCGGTCAGCCTGCTGGCCGACCGGGTCGGCTCACCCGATGTCCCCCCGGTCAACGACTACACGGTGACCCTGGTCGAGGGCGTGACCGCGCACCGGGCCCGGATCGACGAACTGCTCACCGAGCACGCCGAGGGCTGGTCGCTCAACCGCATGCCCGCCGTCGACCTGGCCGTACTGCGCCTGGGCCTCTACGAACTCCTGTGGGCCCAAGACGTCCCCGACGCCGTCGCCATCGACGAGGCCGTCCAACTGGCCAAGTCCCTGTCCACCGACGATTCCCCCCGCTTCGTCAACGGCGTCCTCGGCCGCATCGGCGGCATCGCCGACCGCCTCCGCGCCACCCTCTGACCAGTCCCCGCCCCCGCCCTGCTCCGCCAACCCCACTCTTTCCGGAGACCGCCCCCGCCGGACACCAGCCCCCCACCACACCACGGGGGGCGTCCCCGAGGCCAGTCTACCGGGGTGGTGGGGGCGGGTGGGGGTGTGCGAAAAGTGGTGGATGGGGCGGGGGGTTGTGGATAACCGCGAGCTGGGGGAACGCGGGGGCGGGCACGAAAAACACCCGACCGAGCAGTATCCCCGTCTGCGCGGTCGGGTGTTGGCCTGGGCGGGAGTCCAGGCGGCAAGGGGGAGGGCGGGTTAGTCCTCCTTGGAGGGGCGCGCCTCGGGGGGCAGCACGCCCCAGTCGATCAGCTGCTCGGTGAGCTCGCCGGGGGTCATGTCGTAGATGATCGCCAGGGAGCGCAGGTCCTCGGTGCGGATCGACAGCACCTTGCCGTTGTAGTCGCCGCGCTGGCTCTGGATGGTCGCGGCGTAGCGGGCCAGCGGGCCGACCTTCTCCGCGGGCAGCTGCTGCAGCCGCTCCAGGTTGATCACGATCTTGGTGGCGGGCTCGGCACCGGAGGGGACCCGGCCCTCGGGGAGGAGTTCCACCACCGGCACGCCGTAGAAGTCGGCCAGCTCGGCGAGCTTCTGGACGGTGACGGCGCGGTCTCCCCGCTCGTACGAGCCGACCACGACGGCCTTCCAGCGGCCACCGGACTTCTGCTCGACGCCGTGCAACGACAGCCCCTGCTGCTGGCGGATGGCGCGGAGCTTGGCCCCTAGCGCCTTGGCGTAGTCGCCCATGCGGCGGTTCTCCATTCGTTCGCCCCGTCGGCGCTAAGAACTGCCGCGGGTAGCTTCAAATCAACACGCAGAGTAATGGTTACCCAGAGTTGTCACCAGGTCAAGCCGGTTCGCCAAGGACACAGTTCCCACCCCGCCCCGACCACCCGGTCAGTGGCCGAAGTCATGCTGGTACGGTCGGGGCGATCCCAGGTCAGAGGGGTCGCTAGACACCTTTAACGACCCGTCCCGTGAGGCGGGGAAGGAGTCCCCCGTGCCGCCACGGCCCCGTGGCGCGCCGGAACCGGCCGAGCGGCGCGAGCTGCTCTCCGCCGGTGACGTCGCGCGCACCATCGCCCGAATGGCCCATCAGGTCATCGAGAAGACCTCGCTCGGCGCGTCCGGCGCCCGGCCGGTCGTGTTGCTCGGGATCCCCACCAGGGGCGCGCCGCTGGCCACCAGGCTGGCCACCAGGATCGCCGACTTCAGCGAGGTCCAGGTCCCCGTCGGCACCCTCGACGTGACCCTCTACCGCGACGACCTGCGCCGCAAGCCGACCCGCCCGCTCGGGCAGACCGCGCTGCCGCCGGGCGGCATCGAGGACGCCCTGGTCATCCTGGTCGACGACGTCCTGTTCTCCGGTCGCACCATCCGCGCCGCGCTCGACGCGCTGCGCGACGTGGGCCGCCCGCGCGCGGTGCAGCTGGCCGTGCTGGTCGACCGCGGTCACCGCGAACTGCCCATCCGCGCCGACTACGTGGGCAAGAACGTGCCCACCGCGCGCTCCGAGGAGGTCCACGCCCTGTTCACCGAGACCGATGGCCGCGACGCGGTCCTGCTGCACCGGACCGGTGAGGGCGCGTGAAGCACCTGCTGGGCACCGAGGGCCTGGACCCGGCGACCGCGCTGGCGATCCTCGACACCGCAGACGGCCTCAAGCGCACGCTGCTGGGCCGCGAGGTCAAGAAGCTGCCCACCCTGCGCGGCCGGACCGTGATCACCTGCTTCTACGAGGACTCCACCCGCACCAGGGTCTCCTTCGAGATCGCCGGGAAGTGGATGAGCGCCGATGTGGTGAACGTCTCCGCCGGTAGTTCTTCGGCGAAGAAGGGCGAGTCCCTGCGCGACACCGCGTTGACGTTGGCCGCCGCGGGCGCCGACTGCGTCGTGGTGCGCCACCCCGCCTCCGGTGCCGCGCACCGGCTGGCGTCCTGGCTCGCGCACACCAACACCAGCGTCGTGAACGCGGGCGACGGCACCCACGAGCACCCGACGCAGGCGCTGCTGGACATGGCCACCCTGCGCGAGCGGCTCGGCAGCGTCGAAGGCCGCCGGATCGCGGTCGTCGGCGACGTCCTGCACAGCCGGGTCGCGCGGTCCAACGTGCACCTGCTCACCTCGTTCGGTGCCGACGTCGTGCTGGTCGCCCCGCCGACGTTGCTGCCGACCGGTGTGGCCGACTGGCCGGTGGGCTCCGCCGGGTCGCTGCGCGTGTCGCACCACCTCGACGCCGAACTGCCCACGGCCGACGCGGTGATGATGCTGCGCGTGCAGGCCGAGCGGATGCACGGCGGGTTCTTCCCGTCGGCCCGCGAGTACTCGATCGCCTACGGCCTCAGCGAGGCGCGCGCGGCGATGCTGCCCGACCACGCGGTGGTGCTGCACCCGGGTCCGATGCTGCGCGGCATGGAGATCTCCGCCGCCGTGGCCGACTCGCCGCGCGCCGCGATCACCCAGCAGGTCGCCAACGGCGTGCACGTGCGCATGGCGGTCCTGTACCACCTGCTGGCCGGAGAGGAGGACGCCGCGTGAGCACCTTCATCGTCAAGGGCGCGCGCCCGTACGGCGAGGACGCCGTCGACATCGAGGTCACCGACGGTGTGATCACCGCGATCGGCCAGGGCCTGACCGGGGACGAGACGGTCGACGCCGCGGGCCTCGTGGCGCTGCCCGGTTTCGTCGACCTGCACACCCACCTGCGCGAACCGGGCCGCGAGGACACCGAGACCATCGAGACCGGCTCCCGCGCGGCCGCCCTCGGTGGCTACACGGCGGTGTTCGCCATGGCCAACACCGACCCGGTCGCCGACAACGCCGTGGTCGTCGAGCACGTGTGGCGCCGCGGCCAGGAGATCGGGCTGGTCGACGTGCACCCGGTCGGCGCGGTGACCGTGGGTCTCAAGGGCGAGAAGCTCGCCGAGTTGGGCACCATGGCGCGTTCCACCGCCCGGGTCCGGCTGTTCTCCGACGACGGACTGTGCGTGGCGGATCCGCTGATCATGCGCCGGGCGCTGGAGTACACCAAGGCGCTGGACGCGGTGATCGCCCAGCACGCCGAGGAACCCCGGCTGACCGTCGGCGCCCAGGCGCACGAGGGCGACCTGGCCGCGCGGTTGGGCCTGGCGGGGTGGCCGTCGGTCGCCGAGGAGGCCATCGTCGCCCGCGACTGCCTGCTGGCCAAGCACGTCGGCGCCCGGCTGCACGTCTGCCACGTCTCCACCGAGGGCACAGCCGACGTGCTGCGGTGGGCGAAGGCGCGCGGCACCAGGGTCTCCGCGGAGGTCACCCCGCACCACCTGCTGCTCGACGACGAGCGGCTGAACACCTATGACCCGGTCAACAAGGTCAACCCGCCGCTGCGCACGACCACTGACGCGGCGGCGCTGCGCCAGGCGTTGGCCGACGGCACGGTCGACTGCGTCGCCACCGACCACGCCCCGCACGCGGCCCAGGACAAGGACTGCGAGTGGTCTGCGGCGCGCCCCGGCATGCTCGGGCTGCAGACGGCGCTGTCCATCGTGGTGGCGACCATGGTCGAGCCTGGTCTGCTGGACTGGCGCGGCGTCGCGCGGGTGATGAGCGAGCGGCCCGCCGAGATCGCCGGGCTGACCGACCAGGGTCGTCCGATCGCGGTGGGGGAGCCCGCCACGTTCACCTTGGTCGACCCGGCCGCGCGCTGGACGGTGCGCGGCGCGGAGTTGGCCAGCATCGCCGCGAACACGCCCTACGAGGGCATGGAGTTGCCGGGCGCGGTCGTGGCCACCTTCCTGCGCGGCAAGCTGACCGCGCGCGACGGGAAGGCCACGGCGTGAACCGGTTCACCCTGACCCTGCTGTTCCTCGCGGTGCTCGCGTTGCTGGTCCTGCTGATGTGGTGGGGCTACCGCAACCGGGCCCGCAGGCAGGCCAAGGTCCTCCCACCGTTCCCCGTCGCGCCCGCCGCCCTCGTCACCGCCATCGGTGAGGGCACGGCCGTGACGCTGCTGCCGCCCAGCACCGGCGTCTACGCGAGCACGGTCACCACCGCCAGCTGGCAGGACCGGGTCGCCGTCGGTGACATCGGCTACCGCGCCGACGCCACCGCGTACCTGGTCACCGACGGTCTCCTGATCGACCGCGTCGGTGCCACCCCCGTGTGGGTCCCCGCCACCTCGGTCCGCGAGGCGCGCACCGAGGCCGGGATCGCCGGGAAGGTCATGGGCGGCGACGGGCTGCTCGTCGTGCGCTGGGCGGTCGACGGCCACGAGTTCGACACCGGCTTCCGGGCCGACGACAAAGACGACTACGACCGGTGGGTGCCCGCTCTGCGCGCGCTGACGTCCAGCAGGACGGGCACCGCCGGGTTGACCCCCACCGACGCACCGGAGGTACGAGACGGTGAGTGAGACGAGCACACGGACCGCGGCCGCGTTGGTCCTCGAAGACGGCAGGGTGTTCCGCGGCGAGGCGTTCGGCGCCGCCGGGACCACCTTCGGCGAGATCGTCTTCTGCACCGCGATGACCGGGTACCAGGAGACCTTGACCGACCCCTCCTACCACCGCCAGATCGTGGTGGCGACCGCCCCGCAGATCGGCAACACCGGCTGGAACGACGAGGACGACGAGTCCGGCCGCATCTGGGTGTCCGGCTACGTCGTGCGCGACCCGGCCCGCGTCCCCTCCAACTGGCGCGCCACCCGCTCCCTCGACGACGCCCTCGTCGACCAGGGCGTCGTGGGCATCAGCGGCATCGACACCCGCTCGTTGACCCGGCACCTGCGCGAGCGCGGTGCCATGCGCGCGGGCGTGTTCTCCGGCGGCGACGTCGCTGCCCCCGAGGCGATGCTGCAGCGCGTGCTGGAGAGCCCGCGCATGCTCGGCGCCGAACTCGCCAGCGAGGTCAGCACCGACAAGACCTACGTCGTGCCCGCTGTGGGCGAGCGTCGTTTCCGCGTGGCCGCGTTGGACCTGGGCATCAAGTCCAACACGCCTCGCATGCTCGCTGCGCGCGGCATCGAGACACATGTGCTGCCCGCGAAGAGCACTCTCGACGACCTCTTGGCCATAGAGGCAGACGGCGTGTTCCTCTCCAACGGTCCCGGCGACCCGGCCACCGCCGACCACGCGGTCGCGCTCACCCAGGGCATCCTGGAGCGCCGCATCCCGCTGTTCGGCATCTGCTTCGGCAACCAGATCTTGGGCCGCGCGCTGGGTCTGGGCACCTACAAGCTGCGGTACGGCCACCGCGGCATCAACATCCCCGTCATCGATGTGGCCACCGGCACAGTCGCCATCACCGCGCAGAACCACGGGTTCGCGCTGGAAGGCGAGCCCGGCAAGGACTTCGACACCCCGTACGGCAAGGCCACCGTCAGCCACTACTGCCCCAACGACGGCTGCGTCGAAGGCGTGCGAGCCCTTGAGGCGCCCGCCTTCTCCGTGCAGTACCACCCCGAGGCCGCCGCGGGCCCGCACGACGCCGCGAACCTCTTCGACCAGTTCGTGACCCTGATGGAGGGCGGCAAGTAATGCCCAAGCGCGAGGACATCAAGCACGTGCTGGTGATCGGGTCCGGCCCGATCGTCATCGGCCAGGCCTGCGAGTTCGACTACTCCGGCACCCAGGCCTGCCGGGTGCTGCGCGAGGAGGGCCTGCGGGTCAGCCTGGTCAACTCCAACCCGGCGACGATCATGACCGACCCGGAGTTCGCCGACGCCACCTACATCGAGCCGATCACCCCGGACTTCGTCGAGAAGGTCATCGCGGCCGAGCGGCCGGACGCCATCCTGGCCACCCTCGGCGGCCAGACCGCGCTCAACACCGCCGTCGCGCTGCACGAGCGCGGCGTGCTGGAGAAGTACAACGTCGAGCTGATCGGCGCCGACATCGACGCCATCCAGCGCGGCGAGGACCGGCAGAAGTTCAAGGACATCGTCGCCGACATCGGCGGCGAGACCCCGCGCAGCCGGGTCTGCCACTCCATGGACGAGGTCCGCGAGACCGTCGCCGAGCTCGGCCTGCCGGTGGTCATCCGGCCCTCGTTCACCATGGGCGGCCTCGGCTCCGGCATGGCCTACACCGCCGACGAGCTCGAGCGGCTGGCCTCCTCCGGTCTGGCCGAGAGCCCGGTCACCGAGGTGCTCATCGAGGAGAGCGTGCTCGGCTGGAAGGAGTACGAGCTCGAGCTGATGCGCGACAAGAACGACAACGTCGTGGTCATCTGCTCGATCGAGAACATCGACCCGATGGGTGTGCACACCGGCGACTCGGTGACCGTCGCGCCCGCGATGACCCTGACCGACCGCGAGTTCCAGCACATGCGCGACGTGGGCATCGACGTGCTGCGCGCGGTCGGCGTCGACACCGGCGGCTGCAACATCCAGTTCGCGATCAACCCGGCGACCGGCCGGATGGTCGTGATCGAGATGAACCCCCGGGTGTCGCGCTCGAGCGCGCTGGCCTCCAAGGCCACCGGCTTCCCGATCGCCAAGATCGCCGCCAAGCTGGCCATCGGCTACACCCTCGACGAGATCCGCAACGACATCACCGGCGAGACCCCGGCCAGCTTCGAGCCGTCGCTGGACTACGTCGTGGTGAAGGTGCCGCGGTTCGCCTTCGAGAAGTTCCCCGGCGCCGACCCCACGCTGACCACGACGATGAAGTCCGTCGGCGAGGCCATGTCCATCGGCCGCAACTTCGTCGAGGCGCTGGGCAAGGCGCTGCGCTCGATGGAGACCAAGGCCGCCGGGTTCTGGACCAGCCCCGACCCCGAGTCGGTGTCGCTGGAGGCGCTGCTGACCCAGCTGCGGCTCGGTCACGACGGCAGGCTCTACACCGTCGAGCGGGCGCTGCGGCTCGGTGCCTCCGTCGAGCAGGTGCACGAGGCCTCGGGCATCGACCCGTGGTTCCTCGACCAGATCGCGTTCCTGGTCGACCTGCGCGGCGAGCTGGAGACCGCGCCGGTGCTCGACGAGCCGCTGCTGCGCCGGGCCAAGCGCTGCGGGCTGTCCGACCGGCAGATCGCCGCGCTGCGCCCGGAACTGGCGGGCGAGGACGGCGTGCGCAGCCTGCGGCACCGCCTGGGCGTGCGGCCGGTGTTCAAGACCGTGGACACCTGTGCCGCCGAGTTCGCCGCGCACACCCCGTACCACTACTCGGCCTACGAGCTCGACCCGGACGCCGAGACCGAGGTGCTGCCGCAGACCGAGAAGCCCAAGGTGCTCATCCTCGGCTCCGGCCCCAACCGCATCGGGCAGGGCATCGAGTTCGACTACTCGTGCGTGCACGCGGCGATGGCGCTGCGCGCGGCCGGGTACGAGACGGTGATGGTCAACTGCAACCCGGAGACCGTCTCCACCGACTACGACACCTCCGACCGCCTCTACTTCGAGCCGCTGACCTTCGAGGACGTGCTCGAGGTCGTGCACGCCGAGCAGACCTCCGGCACCGTCGCGGGCGTGATCGTGCAGCTCGGTGGGCAGACCCCGCTCGGGTTGGCGCGGCGGCTGGCCGGGGTCGGCGTGCCGATCGTGGGCACCCCGCCGGAGGCCATCCACCTGGCCGAGGACCGCGGCGCGTTCGGTGAGGTGCTGACCAACGCCGGGCTCCCCGCGCCGAAGTACGGCACCGCCACCTCCTTCGTCGGTGCCAAGCGGATCGCCGACGAGATCGGCTACCCGGTGCTCGTCCGCCCCTCTTACGTGCTCGGCGGGCGCGGCATGGAGATCGTCTACGACGAGCAGACCCTGGCCGGGTACATCAAGCGCGCCACCGAGGTCAGCCCGGAGCACCCGGTGCTGGTCGACCGGTTCCTCGACGACGCCATCGAGATCGACGTCGACGCGCTGTGCGACGGCACCGAGGTCTACCTCGGCGGGGTCATGGAGCACATCGAGGAGGCCGGGATCCACTCCGGCGACTCGTCCTGCGCGCTGCCGCCGATCACCCTGGGTCGCACCGACCTGGAGGCCGTGCGCCGCTCCACCGAGGCCATCGCGTTCGGCGTCGGCGTGCGCGGCCTGCTCAACGTGCAGTACGCGCTCAAGGACGACGTGCTCTACGTGCTGGAGGCCAACCCGCGCGCCAGCCGGACCGTGCCGTTCGTGTCCAAGGCCACCGCGGCCCCGCTGGCGAAGGCCGCGGCGCGGATCATGCTCGGCGCGACCATCGCCGACCTGCGCGCCGAGGGCATGCTCCCGGCCACCGGTGACGGCGCCGAGCTGCCCGCGGGTGCGCCGGTCGCGGTCAAGGAGGCGGTGCTGCCGTTCCACCGCTTCCGCACCCCGGAGGGGCAGGGCGTCGACTCGCTGCTCGGCCCGGAGATGAAGTCCACAGGCGAGGTCATGGGTATCGACGCCTCCTTCGGCAAGGCGTTCGCCAAGTCCCAGACCGCCTCTTACGGCTCCCTGCCCACCTCGGGCCGGGTGTTCGTGTCGGTGGCGAACCGGGACAAGCGGGCGATGGTGTTCCCGGTGAAGCGCTTGGCGGACTTCGGGTTCGAGGTGCTGGCCACCTCGGGCACCGCGGAGGTGCTGCGCCGCAACGGGATCCCGTGCACCGTGGTGCGCAAGCACTTCGAGGGCGACAACAACATCGTCGACCTCATCCGCGAGGGTGCCGTCGAGATGGTCATCAACACCCCGTACGGCAACCACGGCCCACGGGTGGACGGCTACGAGATCCGCACGGCGGCCGTCTCCCGCGACATCCCCTGCATCACCACGATCCAGGGTGCCGCCGCGGCCGTGCACGGCATCGAGGCGCTGATCCGCGACGACATCGGGGTGCGGCCGCTGCAGGCGCTGCAGGCCGCGCTGCGGGCCGACTGGGACAAGTCCCGGTGACTCGGGCGCCGTTCGGGACCCGGCTGACCGAGGCCGTCGCCGCCCGCGGGTCGCTGTGCGTGGGCATCGACCCGCACCCCGGTCTGCTCGACCAGTGGGGCCTGCCCCGCGACGCGAGCGGCCTGGAGCGGTTCGCGCTGACCTGCGTGGAGGCGTTCGCGGGCGACATCTCGGTGATCAAGCCGCAGTCGGCGTTCTTCGAGTCGTACGGCTCGCGCGGGGTCGCCGTGCTGGAGCGCGTCATCGCCGAGGTCCAGTCCGCGGGCGCGCTGGTGCTGCTCGACGTCAAGCGCGGCGACATCGGCTCGACCATGGCCGCCTACGCCCAGGCGTACCTGGCCGACGGCTCGCCGCTGGCCGCGGACGCGGTGACCGTTTCGCCCTACCTCGGGTTCGGCTCGCTCGACCCGGCCGTCGAGGAGGCCGAGCGCACCGGGCGCGGCCTGTTCGTGCTCGCGCTGACCTCCAACCCCGAGGGCGTGGGCGTGCAGCGCGCTGTCGGGGCCGACGGGGTGAGCGTGGCCCAGTCGATCGTCGACCAGGCCGCCGCCCGCAACGCCGCCCAGCGCGCCGCCACCGGCGCCCCGCTCGGCTCCCTGGGGCTCGTGGTGGGCGCCACCGTGGGCAGCACGGGTCTGGACCTTTCCGAGCTCGGTGGGCCGGTCCTGGCCCCCGGGCTGGGTGCTCAGGGCGCCGGTGCGGCCGAGTTGGCCGAGGTGTTCGGCCCGACCCTGCCGCACGTGCTGCCCGCCAGCGCCCGCGACGTCCTGCGGCACGGTCCCGACGCCGCCGCGCTGCGCACCGCCGCGCTGCGGGTACGCGACGAACTGGCGGCCGCCGCGCGCTAGCACAACCCCCTCGCGAACCCCTCCGGACGCCCGAAACGGGCCGTCCGGGGGGTTTTCGCGCGCCCGCGAGGTGTTCACGCAGGTAGACGGCTATGGGCTGACCGGGTGTGTTCGGGGGGTTCCCGGGAGTGGCGGAGGCGACACTTTCGCGAACCACCGGTGTCGCCATCGCACTGCGTGACCGCGTCTGTGACGGTGGACACGACGGTGTTCGCCCAGGTCAGCCCGGTTCAGATCACGCGTTGTTGATCAACTTCGGCCCGGCTGTCACGGACCGCACATGCTGGACCCGCGTTGTCCCCGCAGGCCAGGGGTCGGTAACGTCGCGGCACCGATCCGGAAGAAATCCCACCCCCACGGAGGAAATCGTGGCCCTTCCCCAGCTGACCGAGGAGCAGCGGGCCGCAGCGCTGGAGAAGGCGGCTGCCGCCCGTCGCGCCCGAGCCGAGCTCAAGGAGCGCCTGAAGCGAGGCGGAACCACCCTCAAGGACGTGCTGGCCCAGTCTGACAACGACGAGGTCCTGGGCAAGATGAAGGTCACCGCGCTGCTCGAGGCCCTCCCGGGCGTCGGCAAGGTGCGTGCCCAGCAGATCATCGAGCGCCTGGAGATCGCGCCGAGCAGGCGCCTGCGCGGCCTCGGTGACCGCCAGCGCAAGGCGTTGCTGGCCGAGTTCAGCGGCGAGTGACCAAGCAGTCGCTAGGCAGTGAGCCGGGACCGGGCACCGCGCCCCGGGCTCGGCTCACTGTCGTATCCGGCCCGTCCGGGGTCGGCAAGTCGAGCGTGGTCGCCGAGCTGCGCAGGCTGCACCCGGACGTCTACTTCAGCGTGTCGGCCACCACCCGGGCCCCCCGGCCCGGCGAGGTGCCCGGCGCGCACTACCACTTCGTCGACCGCGCGGAGTTCGCGCGGATGGTGGGCTCGGGCGAGCTGCTCGAGCACGCCGAGTACGCGGGCAACTGCTACGGCACCCCGCGCGGCCCGGTCGAGGCCGCGCTGGCCGAGGGCAGGCCCGCGGTGCTGGAGATCGAGCTCCAGGGGGCCCGCCAGGTGCGCGTGGCCATGCCCGAGGCCTTGCTAGTGATGCTGGTGCCGCCGTCGTGGGACGCGCTGGTGTCGCGGCTGACCGGCCGGGGCACCGAGGACCCCGAGGTCGTGGCGCGCCGGTTGGCGGTGGCCAAGGACGAGTTGGCCGCCGAGTCCGAGTTCGACGTGGTCCTGGTGAACGCCGATGTGCCGACCGCCGCCGGGGAGTTGCTAACCTTGGTGCTTCCGGACCCCTCGAACCAGGAGTGCACCGAGTGATCACCCCTACCGAGCTTGGCGCTCTCGGCGAGCCGACGACGCAGCTCGAAGGCATCACCAACCCGCCGATCGACGACCTGCTCGACAAGGTCAGCTCCAAGTACGCGCTGGTCATCTACGCCGCCAAGCGCGCACGGCAGATCAACGACTACTACGCCCAGCTCGGCGAGGGCCTGCTGGAGTACGTCGGTCCGCTGGTGGAGCCCGGTCCCCGGGAGAAGCCGCTGTCCATCGCCCTGCGCGAGATCCACTCCGGTCTGCTTGAGCACACCGAGGGCGAGTGACGCACCGCCCCAGGGTCGTCCTCGGCGTCGGTGGCGGGATCGCCGCCTACAAGGCCTGTGAGGTCCTGCGCAGGCTGACCGAGTCCGGTCACGACGTGCGGGTGGTGCCCACCGAGGCCGCGTTGCGGTTCGTGGGTACCGCCACCTTCGAGGCGCTCTCGGGCAACAAGGTGCACACCGGCGTGTTCTCCGACGTGCCGGAGGTGCCGCACGTCCGGTTGGGCCAAGAGGCCGACCTGGTCGTCGTGGTGCCCGCGACCGCGGACCTGCTCGCCAGGGCCGCGCACGGGCTCGCCGACGACCTGCTCACCAACACGCTGCTCACCGCTCGGTGCCCGGTGCTGATGGTCCCGGCGATGCACACCGAGATGTGGGAGCACCCGGCCACCCAGGCCAACGTGGCCACTCTGCGCTCGCGGGGCACCGTGGTGACCGAGCCCGCCAGCGGCAGGCTCACCGGCGCCGACACGGGCAAGGGGCGGCTGGCGGACCCGGCCGAGATCGTCGACCTCGCCCGGCTGCTCCTGCACCGGGCCGACGCGCTGCCGCGCGACCTGGAAGGTCTGCGGGTCGTCGTCTCCGCGGGCGGCACCCGCGAACCGCTCGACCCGGTCCGCTACCTGGGCAACCGGTCGTCGGGCAAGCAGGGGTACGCCCTGGCCCGCACCGCCGCCCAGCGGGGCGCCCAGGTGACCCTGGTGTCGGCGCACACGCTGCCGCTGCCGGAGCCCGCCGGGGTGGACACCGTCCGGGTCGGCACCGCCGCGCAGTTGCGCGACGCCGTGCACGCCGCCGCCGGTACCGCCGACGTGGTGGTGATGGCCGCCGCGGTGGCCGATTTCCGGCCGGTCGCCACGGCCGAATTCAAGATCAAGAAGACCGGGCGGGACCCGGATCCGGTGGCGCTGACCCGCACCGCGGACGTGCTCGCGGAGCTGGTCGAGGCCCGTTCCGCGGGGCAACTCCCAAAATGGCAGGTTATTGTCGGCTTCGCGGCGGAAACCGGCGACTCCGGGTCCGACGTCCTCGACCACGCCCGCGCCAAGCTCAAGCGCAAGGGCTGTGACCTGCTCGTGGTCAACGCCGTCGGCGAAGGGCGGGCGTTCGAGACCGAGGACAACTCGGGGTGGTTGCTTTCGGCCACCGGCGCCGAACGCCCGATCGCACTGGGCTCGAAGGCGCAACTCGCGAGTGAAGTCTGGGACGCCGTTGTGGAATTGGTCCAGTCTTCAAGCAGCCCCTGATTCTGCTTCAGTACAGTTGCCCCGACACAGGGCGGACGATGTGGGGTAACTCGTGAGCGAGAACGGCAGCCGTAGGCTCTTTACTTCCGAGTCGGTCACCGAAGGCCACCCGGACAAGATCTGCGACGCGATCAGCGACTCGGTGTTGGACGCGCTCCTGGCCAAGGACCCGCGGTCGCGGGTCGCGGTGGAGACGCTGGTGACCACGGGCCAGGTGCACGTGGCCGGTGAGGTGACCACCGAGGCGTACGCGGACATCCCGTCGATCGTGCGGGACGTGATCCTGCGGATCGGGTACGACTCGTCGGCCAAGGGGTTCGACGGGAACTCCTGTGGTGTGAACGTGGCGATCGGGGCGCAGTCGCCCGACATCGCGCAGGGTGTGGACACCGCGCACGAGACGCGGGTGGAGCAGGCTTCGGACGAGATCGACCGCCAGGGTGCTGGCGACCAGGGGTTGATGTTCGGGTACGCGACGACCGACACCCCCGAGTTGATGCCGTTGCCGATCGCGTTGGCGCACCGGCTGTCCAAGCGGCTGACGAAGGTCCGCAAGGACGGTGTGCTGCCGTACCTGCGCCCGGACGGCAAGACCCAGGTGACGATCGAGTACGACGGCGACCGGGCGATCCGGTTGGACACCGTGGTGGTCTCCTCCCAGCACGCCGAGGGCGTCGACCTGGAGAAGCTGCTCGGGGTGGACGTGCGCGAGCAGGTGGTGCTGCCCGAGATCGGCGAGTTGGACATCGACACCTCCGACGTGCGGTTGCTGGTCAACCCGACGGGTCGGTTCGTGATCGGTGGGCCGATGGGTGACGCCGGGTTGACGGGTCGGAAGATCATCGTGGACACCTACGGCGGGATGGCCCGGCACGGTGGTGGCGCGTTCTCGGGCAAGGACCCGTCGAAGGTCGACCGTTCCGCCGCGTACGCGATGCGCTGGGTGGCCAAGAACGCCGTCGCCGCGGGTCTGGCGGACCGGATCGAGGTGCAGGTGGCATACGCCATCGGCAAGGCCGCTCCCGTGGGCCTGTTCGTGGAGACCTTCGGCACCGAGAAGGTGGACCCGGCGAAGATCCAGACCGCCGTGCGCGAGGTGTTCGACCTGCGCCCGGCCGCGATCATCCGCGACCTGGACCTGCTGCGCCCGATCTACGCCCAGACGGCCGCCTACGGGCACTTCGGTCGCCCGGAGCTGGACCTGCCGTGGGAGCGCACCGACCGCGTCGACGACCTGCGGACCGCCGCGGGCGCCTAAGAGCACGTGTGTCACCTCTCCTCCGCGGGTAGCCGTGGGGGAGAGGTGATGCTTTATGAGGGCACCTACGATCCACGGCGTGCACTTCCAGCGACCCGGCCCGCTGCGGTGGCTTTGGTACGCCGTCGGCGGCACACTCCCCGACCGCTACCGGCCTTGGGTGCTGTGGGACCTCACCGCCCGCACTTGGGTCTGGCGCCACTTCGCGCGCGTAGTGATGTTGTTCCTGCCGCTGTGGCTGCTGTTGCTGGTGCCTGGGCCGCTCTCATTGCGGTTCTCCATGGTGGCCGCCGGGTACGTCACCGGCCTGTACTTCTCGCTGTCGTTCATGGAGGACGCGTGCGAGAGGCGCCTCATCAAGCACGGCTACCCGCTGGGTCTCAACCGCCGCATACGCGAAGAGGCCGAGACGGGGGACCGTTCCGAGATCGTGGCCCTCTATGCCGCCTACCACCAGGACCGTTCGGACTAGGCGTCTGGTAGACCAGCCCCTATGCCCGAACCCGACCCCGACGCCCTGTTCGACGTCGCGGTGTCGAAGCCCGCACCCGCCCCGGCCAAGGGCAAGCAGGTGGCGGCCACCGTTCTCCCGGTCGCGAAGGTGTGGGTGGACGCCCCCCTCGCGCACCTGGACCGCACCTTCGACTACCTCGTGCCCGACAAACTCGACGCCGACGTGGTGCCGGGGTGCCGGGTCAGGGTCCGGTTCAACCGGCAGCTGACGGACGGGTTCGTCGCCGAGCGGGTCGCTGAGTCCGATTTCGACGCGAACCGGTTGCTGTTCCTCGACAAGGTCGTCTCACCGGAGCCGGTTCTCTGCCCTGAGGTCGCGGGGCTCTGCCGGGCCGTGGCGGACCGCTACGGCGGCACGATGATCGACGTCCTGCGGTTGGCGGTCCCGCCGCGTCATGCGCGGGTGGAAGCCGAAGAGGCACGCGAGCCCGCCGCAGCGCCCGCAACGCCGGACCTAGAGGGGTGGGCGCGCTACCCGCGAGGGGCCGCGTTCCTAGAGGCGTTGAAAACCGGACGTCAGGCGCACGCGGTGTGGCAGGCGCTTCCGGGCGAGGACTGGCCTAAGCGGTTGGCCGAGGTGGCCGCTGCTGCGGCGTCGTCGGGACGTGGGGCCGTGATCGTGGTGCCTGATCACCGCGACGTGACCCGGGTGAACGCAGCCTGCGTCGCGTTGGCGGGCGAGGACGCGGTAGTCGCGTTGTCGGCGGACCTAGGGCCTGCGAAGCGGTACCGCGGTTGGCTGACTGTCCGCCGCGGAGTCGCGCGGATCGTCGTTGGCACCCGCGCGACCGCCTACGCGCCCGTCGCGGACCCCGGTGTGTTGATCGTGTGGGACGACGGGGACGACCAGCACTCCGACCCGAGATCGCCCTATCCGCACGTGCGGGATGTGTTGATCCAGCGGGCGACCCGCACCGGAGCGGCCATGGTCGTCGCGGGTTTCGCCCGCACCGCCGAGGCTCAACTCCTGGTCGACACGGGTTGGGCGCCGGAGATCGTCGCCACTCGCACCGAGGTTCGCGCCGCCGCGCCCCGGGTGACCGCGATCGGCGAACACGACTCGCAGTTGGCCCGCGACCCGGCCGCCAGGACCGCCCGCGTGCCCTCTGTCGCCTTCGACGCGGCCCGTGCCGCGCTGACGGCTGGGCACCCGGTTCTGGTACAGGTGCCTCGGCGGGGTTACGTGCCCGCGTTGACGTGTCAGGACTGCCGGGCTCCGGCGCGGTGCCGCCGTTGCGCGGGGCCGTTGGGCATTCCGCCTGCGGGCAGCGAGGCCCGTCCGCCCGCGTGCCGGTGGTGTGCGGCTACGGAGGCCAACTTCCGTTGCCAGAACTGCGGTTCTCGCCGCCTACGTGCTGCCGTCATCGGTGCTAAGAGGACAGCGGAAGAGCTAGGCCGCGCTTTCACCGGCTTCCCCGTACGGACTTCAGGAGCGCAAGAGGTCCTGGCGACGGTCGATGCCAAGCCCGCACTCGTAGTGGCCACTCCTGGAGCAGAGCCTGTCGCCGAGGCCGGGTACGGCGCCGCACTCCTACTGGACGGCTGGGCGCTTCTAGGTCGTGCGGACCTCCGCGCGACAGAAGAAGCCCTACGCCGGTGGATGACCGCCGCTGCTCTAGTCCGCCCAGCCGACCAAGGCGGCCGCGTCGTGGTCCTCGCCGACTCGTCGATCCAGCCGGTCCAGGCCCTGGTCCGCTGGGATCCCGCTTGGCACGCGAGCATCGAACTCGCCTCGCGTACCGAGCTGGGTTTCCCCCCCGCTGTCCGCATGGCCTCCGCTGATGGCAGCCCAAGCGCTATCGCCCGGCTCCTGGAAGACCTCCCGCTCCCGCCCACCGGTGAGATCCTCGGCCCGGTCCCTCTAGGCGACCCCGACGCCCCAGACGCCCGCGAGCGGGTTCTCATCCGGGTCGCTCGCCCCCATGGCCGGGAGCTGGCAGCGGTGCTGGCGAAGGCCCAAGCCGTGCGGACAGCGCGTAAGGACCCCGACCCGCTGCGGGTCCAGCTCGACCCCCTCGACCTGATCTGACGGGTGGTCGGGCGGGTCCGACCGGGCGAATAGACTGGCCGGACCTGTACCGAGGGGAGACGTGTGACCGTCCAGCAGATCCGGCTCTTTGGCGACCCCGTGCTGCGCACTCCGGCCGCCGAGGTCGTCGACTTCGACCGGGAGTTGCGCAACCTCGTGCGCGACCTGTGGGACACCATGCGCGACGAGGGCGGGGCCGGGCTGGCCGCGCCGCAGCTCGGTGTCGGCCTGCGCGTGTTCACCTACGCGTGCGACGGGGAAGAGGGGCACCTGGTCAACCCGGTGTGGACCTCTGTGGACGAAGAGGTCCAGGAGGGCCCCGAGGGCTGCCTGTCCATCCCCGGCTTCTCCTGGGACTGCCGCAGGCACCGCAACGTGGTCGCGCGCGGGTTCAACGAGCACGGGGAGCCCATCGAGGTCCAGGGCAGCGACCTGCTTGCCCGCTGCATCCAGCACGAGACCGACCACCTCGACGGCGTGCTGTTCCTCGACCGCCTCGACGACGACACGCGCAAGGCGGCGATGAAGGAGATTCGGCAGGCCACCTGGTTCGACGGTGCCGTGCCGAACCTCAAGCAGAGCCCGCACCCGCTGTTCGGGGCCCGCTGATGCGCTTGGTGTTCGCGGGCACGCCCGAGGTGGCGCTGCCCTCGCTGCGGGCGCTCATCGCGTCCCGGCACGAGGTGGCCGCCGTCGTCACCCGCCCTGACGCGCCCGCCGGACGGGGTCGCCACACCTCCCGTTCCCCCGTCGGCGCGCTGGCCGACGAGCACGGCATCGAGGTGCTCACCCCGCACAAGGCGTCCGACCCGGCCTTCCTCGAGCGGCTGCGCGAGATCGGCCCTGACCTGTGCCCGGTCGTCGCCTACGGCGCGCTGCTGCGGCAGGCCGCGCTCGACATCCCGCCACACGGTTGGGTGAACCTGCACTTCTCCGTGCTGCCCGCCTGGCGCGGCGCCGCCCCGGTGCAGGCCGCGATCCGGCACGGCGACGAGATCACCGGCGCCAGCACGTTCCGCATCGTCCGCGAGCTCGACGCGGGCCCGGTCTTCGGCGTGCTCACCGAGCCGATCCGCCCCGACGACACCGCGGGTGTGCTGCTCGACCGGCTCGCCGAGGCGGGCGCCGGACTCCTCACGTCCACTGTGGACGGCATCGAGGCCGGAGCGGTCACCGCCGTCGAGCAGTCCGCCGACGGTGTCAGCCACGCCGCGAAGATCTCCGTGGACGACGCGCGGGTCGACTTCGCCCTCCCTGGGCTGGCCGTCGACCGCCTGGTGCGGGCCGTCACCCCCGACCCGGGGGCGTGGACGGGGTTCCGGGGCGAACGCCTCAAGCTCGGCCCGGTCACCCGAGCCGAGTCCGACACGGCGTTGGCACCCGGCGAGGTGCTGGTGGAGCGCAAACGCGTTCTCGTGGGCACCGCCACCTGGCCGGTGCGCCTCGGCGAGGTCCAAGCACAGGGGAAGAAGCGCATGCAGGCCACCGATTGGGCCCGCGGTAGCCGTATCGAGTCGGGGGAGCGAGTCGGATGACCCAGCCAGGAAAGCGGTCGCACCGCCCGTCGCGCCCGAACCGCGCGCACCCGCCGCGCAGGCCCGCCACGCCGGAGCGCCCGCCGGTCGACGACCCGGCCCGCCGCGCCGCGCTCGACGTGCTGCAGGCAGTGCGCCACGACGACGCCTACGCCAACCTCGTGCTGCCCAAGCTGCTGCGCGAGCGCCGCATCTCCGGTCGCGACGCGGCACTGGCCACTGAACTCGCCTATGGCACCTGCCGTGCCTGGGGTCTGCTCGACGAGGTCCTCGCCGAGTGCGTGGACCGGCCGCTGGGCAAGGTCGAGCCGGTGTTGCTCGACGCGCTGCGGCTGGGCGCCTACCAACTGCTGCGCACCCGAATCCCCGCGCACGCCGCCGTCGCGTCCACCGTGGACCTGGTGCGCCGCGACCTCGGCCCCCGGGTCACCGGGTTCGCCAACGCCGTGCTGCGCAAGGTCACCGAGCGCGACGAGGCTGGCTGGCTGGAGGTCATCGCCCCCTCGCGGGAAGAGGACCCGATCGGGCACCTCGCCGCGCACACCAGCCACCCCCGCTGGATCGCCCGCGCCTTCGCCGACGCACTCGGCGACACCGGCGACGAGCTGGCCGACGCCCTGCGCGCCGACGACGAGCGCCCGGCCGTGCACCTGGCCGCCCGCCCGGGTGAGGTCACCGCGGAGGAACTGGCCGCGATGACCGGCGGCGACCCCGCGCCGTACTCGCCCTACGGGGTCCGCCTGGAGCCCGGCTCGGGAGACCCGGGCGACCTGGACGCGATCCGCGAACGCCTCGCTGGCGTGCAGGACGAAGGCAGCCAGCTGTGCGCGGTCGCCCTGACCAGGGTCCCCGTCGAGGGGGCTGACAGCCGCTGGCTGGACCTGTGCGCCGGTCCCGGTGGCAAGGCGGCGATGCTGGGCGCGCTGACCGCGATCAACGGCGGCACCCTCGACGCCGTCGAGATCGCCCCGCACCGGGCCAGGCTGGTCGAGCAGATCACCACCGGGCTGCCGGTCACCGTGCACGTCGCCGACGGCAGGGAACCCGGGTTGGCGGGCACCTTCGACCGGGTCCTGGTCGACGCCCCGTGCACCGGCCTCGGCGCGCTCCGACGCAGGCCGGAGGCCCGCTGGCGCCGCCACCCCGAGGACGTCGGCGACCTCACCAAGACCCAGCGGGAGCTGCTGACCAGCGCGCTCACCCTGGTGCGCCCCGGCGGGGTCGTGGCCTACGTGGTGTGCTCGCCGCACCTGTCGGAGACCGAGGGCGTGGTGTCGTCGGTGGCCAGGGCGACCGGCGCGACCGTGCTCGACGCGCGACCCAGCTTCCCCGAGGGGATGCCCGGTCTCGGCGACGGCCCGTTCGTGCAGTTGTGGCCGCACCGGCACGGCACCGACGCCATGTTCTGCGCCCTGCTCCGGCGATGATCCTCGGGGTGGTGGCCGCCGCGGGTGGTGGCCTCGACCAGCGGTTGCGGGTCGAAGTGGCGGAGCCCGCCGCCGCGCGCGGCTGGCGGTTGGCGATCACGTTCACCCCGACCGCGGGCCAGTGGATGGACGCGGCGGGGGAGACGACGCGGTTGCGGGCGCTGACCGACCTGCCGGTGCGCAGCCTGCCGAGGCTGCCGAGCGAACCGAAGCCGTACCCGGTGCCCGACGCGTTCCTGTTCGTCCCGGCCACGGCCAACTCGCTGGCCAAGCTGGCCCTGGGGATCGCCGACAACCAGGCGCTGACCGCGCTCGGCGAGGCCGTCGGCACGCCGGGGCTGCCGGTGGTGATCCGCCCGCAGGCCAACGCCGCGCAGCGGGCGCACCCGATGTTCACCGCGCACCTGGAGACTCTGCGGTCGGCGGGGTGCGTCGTGTCCGACGCCGACCCCGCCGAACCGTGGCAGCCGCTACTCGACCTGCTGGAGGGACCATGACCCGCGTCGCCGTGATCGGGATGGGCGGGACCATCGCCATGGCACCCAGTGCCGCGGGCGGGGTCGTGCCCGCGCTCGACGCCGCCGACCTGATCGCCGCCGTGCCCGGTCTCGCCGAGCTCGGCCTGGAGATCACCGCGCGCGGGCTGCGGTCGCTGCCCAGCCCGTCGTTGGGGTTCGCCGACCTGGTGGCGCTCTCGGCGGCCGTGCGGGCCGAGATCGACGCGGGCGCGGCGGGGGTGGTGGTCACCCACGGCACCGACACCATCGAGGAAACCGCCCTGTTCCTGGACCTGACGGTCGATTCGGACGTCCCGGTCGTGGTCACCGGCGCCATGCGGCACCCCACCTCGGCGGGCGCCGACGGGCCCGCGAACCTGTTCGCCGCGATCCGGGTGGCGGTGTCGGCCGCAGCGCGCGGCCTGGGCACCCTGGTCGTGATGTCCGACGAGGTGCACGGCGCCCGGTTCGTCCGAAAAGGACACACGAGCAGCACGGCCGCGTTCGTCTCGCCCGGCTTCGGCCCGCTCGGCCTGGTCGTGGAGGGCGAGCCCCGCCTTCGCGGCACCCCGAGGGTCCCGCTGCACCTGCCCGCCGCCGACGCGGTCTCCCGGTTGCGCGTCGGCCTGGTGACCGTGGCCCTGGGCGACGACGGCGAACTGCTGCGCCTGGGCGGGCCCGCCTTCGACGGCATCGTGCTCGCCGGGTTGGGCGCCGGGCACGTGCCCGCCGAGATGGTGCCGGTGGTCGCCGACCTCGCTGCCCGGATCCCGGTGGTGCTGGCCTCGCGCACCGGTTCGGGACCTGTGCTGCGGCACACCTACGGCTACCCGGGTTCGGAACGGGACCTCTTGGACCGAGGACTTCTGCACGCGGGCTTCCTTGACCCGGCCAAGGCCCGCGTCCTGTTGCTCTTGCTGCTAGCGGATGGCGCGGACCGGGCTCGGATCGAGAGTGCCTTCGACCACTACCGGTGACCTGACGACCGCGTTCGGCTTAGATGGCGCTCATGGACATAGTCTCCCCGGCGCTGAGCGACTACCTGCTCGCCCACTCCTCCCAGCCGGACGACCTGCTGCGCGAACTGGCCGCCGAGACAGCCGCGGAGTTCCCCGACTCCGCCCAGATGCAGATCAGCCATGACGAGGGCGAACTCCTCACCATGCTGGTCCGCTTGGTCGGCGCCAAGAACGCCGTGGAGGTGGGGGTCTTCACCGGGTACTCGTCGCTGTGCATCGCCAGGGGCCTGCCCGCTGACGGCACGCTGGTGGCCTGCGACGTCAGCGAGGAGTGGACCAAGATCGCGCGCAAGTACTGGGACCGCGCGGGGGTCGCGAACCGGATCGACCTGCGGATCGCCCCGGCGCTGGAGACCCTGCGCGACCTGCCCGAGGCGCCGACGATCGACTTCGCGTTCGTCGACGCGGACAAGACCGGATACCTGTCCTACTACACCGAATTGGTGCCGCGGTTGCGCCCTGGCGGGTTGCTCGTGCTGGACAACGTGCTGCAGGGCGGCCGCGTGGTCGACCCGGCGGCGACCGACCGGAACACGGTGGCCATCCGGGAGATCAACGCGCACGTCGCGGCCGACCCGCGGGTCGAGGTCGCGATGCTGCCGGTGCGGGACGGGGTCACGCTCGCGCGCAAGCGGTAGCGCTCACGGGGAGGTGAGCTGGGCCCGCAGTCCCGGCCGGAGCAGGACCGCGAGCAGATCGGGCTGATCCGAGAAGATCGCCTCCGCGCCGGGGCGCGTGCTGTAGCGGACCATCGCCTGCACCACGTCCGCGAACGGCTGCTCGCGCACCGTCCGGACCACCTGCCGCATCGTCGCCTCGTCGTCCTCCAGGTGCGCGGTTTCCCAGCGCTCAAAGAGGAACCCCAGCGTCAACCGAGCCTCTTGCCGCCCCCGCGTCAAGATGTCCCGGTTGAGCCCGCACACCTGCGCGGTCACTTCACCTCTTTCCGTAAGAGGCCGATACCGCCCCAGGGTCAGCGACAGCGCCAAGTGCTCGAAGGGGTCGTCGACGGTGGGGTCCAACAGCAGGGCGCGGCCACGGGAGTCGCGGGGGAACAGGTCGCGCTTGTGGTGGCTGTTGCACACAGAGCACGCCAGCAGGTGGTTGGTCCACGCGAAGGTCAGCAGCGGAGTCAGTGCCACCGGCGAGAAGTGGTCGATGTCGGTGCCTTGGTTGTCGCCGCAGTACATGCAGCGTTCCCGGCCTGGCGCGAACTCGCGTAATCGGCCACCGATCGCGGCGCGCAGTGTCGCGCGGGAACGCCAAGAGGTGCGTGCCTTGGCGGGCAATTCCTTGCGCGGGGTCGCCCGCAGCACGTCGGTCGCGCGCTGCAGCGACTCCGCCAGCTCATCGGCGAGCGGCGGCCGGACCAGGCGGATCATCGGTGGTCGTCACCGGCGATGAGGCGGGCGGCCACCTCGGTGACCCGCGCGGACGGCGAGCTGGTGAGGGTCTGCTTGAGCTGGTGGTAGCTGGCCCGCTCCTGCTCGTCGGCCACGCCGTCGAGGACCTTGAGCTCCAACTCGACCAGCAGGTGCCGCAGCTCGATGGCGCGGTTGGAGTACGCGGTGTCGAGGCCGAACAGGTCCGAGAGCACCGCGTCGTCGCCGGTGCCGTAGACGATGCGCTCCCACAGGTCCGGGTCCACCGTCTGCGGGCTGGTGTCCTGGTCGGGGCCGGGCAGGCGGATCAGGCCAGCCGGGTCGGCCGACTGGCAGATGTAGGGGCTGTGCGTCGTCACGAGGAACTGGACCTGCGGGAAGTGCTGCTTGAGCCACTCGCCGATGCGCTTCTGCCACGACACGTGCAGGTGCGCGTCGATCTCGTCGATGATCACCACGCCCGGCACGCCGACCACCGTGCCCCCGGCGTCGAGGTGTAGGTCCCCGTAGCTCTCGTAGAGCTGCTTGAGCAGGTCTACGACCAGGGCGACCACCGTGCGATAGCCGTCGCTCATCTCCCGCAGCGGGAAGCGGTGGCCGCCGTCGGAGACCCACAGGCCCTCGGAGTCGACCTCGTCGATGCTGTAGTCGTCGGGCAGCAGGCCATCGCCGAGGATGCGCAGCGCGGACTCCTTGAGGTACTTCGCGCCCTCCCGCCGCTCCAGCGCCCGCAGGTGCTGCTCGATCAGCCAGGCCACGCCCTCGGCCAGCGAGGCGTCCTCGTGGAACAGGCTCGCCATCCGCGCCACGCTGCCCGCGCCCAGCATCAGCCGCTGCACGTCGCCCGTGCCGCCGATCAGCCGCCGGAACGGGCCGTACGCGGCGCAGAACCAGCCCGAGGGGTTGTCGTGCCACGGGCCGTTGCGCGGCGCGGTCTTGGCCCGGCCGTCCTCGCTGTGCTCCTCCAGCGACGGTTGGACCGGCCGCCGCGCCCAGGCGGTGTCCTCGGCGTCGGCCGCCGTCCAGCGCAGGCCCGCCCAGAACGGCCGCTCCGGGGGCCGCCCCTTCTTGAACCGCTCGAAGTTGAGGTCGAAGGTGAGCTGCACGGCGGCCGTCGCGTCCGACTTGCCCACCGAGATCCAGTTGTCGAAGTCGGCGACCAGCGTCCGCGCCGCCGCCGGTCCGCCGACCGCCAGGGCGATCCCGCGCAGCAGCGACGTCTTGCCCGACCCGTTGCGGCCCGCCAGGACGGTCCACCCCGCGTAGGTGTTGTCCGGCCTGCGCAGGTCCAGGTCGACGATGCGCCCGTCGTGGAATCCCCGGACGTTGACCAGCCGGACCCGCGAGACGTACATACCCCGATTCTACCGCCTCGCACCGACAAACACCCCCGGTGACCTGGCCGTTCCCCGCGCGGGGACGGCCCATCGGTGGGAACCTCCCGCTGACCGCTCCGGGAATCGCCATCCAGGAGAAGTCCATAATGGACCACGGGGGTATTTCCGCCCGGTTTCCGAATGCGCGCCGCACCTTGTCCACAGGGCGATCTCGGCTCTCACATGGTGAACAGCGGCCCTCCCACGTGGCGCGGAGATCTAGCATCGCCGCGTCAACCACGCGCCAATCCGTGGAGTTCCCGTGACCGCCTCCCCGCCGAAACCGCCGCCGGAAGCCGAATTAGCGAAACCCCTGCAAGAAACGACCGACGAGCTGGTCGCGAAACTCGCCTCCCGCGAAGTCGTGCCGTTGCGCCACCCGTGGCGGTGGGCGGCGGCCGCTGTCGCGCTGGTGCTGCTCGCGCAGGCGGCGCACGCCCTGGTCACCAACGACGCCTTCCAGTGGGACGTGTTCTTCTACTGGTTCTTCCGCCCGGTCGTCCTCGAGGGTCTGCTGCTCACCTTGCAGCTCACCGGTTTGGCGGCGGTGTTCGGGCTGCTCGGCGGTATCGCGCTCGCGTTGATGCGCCTGTCGCGCAACCCGGTTCTGCAGTCGGTCGCCTGGGGCTACATCTGGTTGTTCCGATCGATCCCGCTGATCGTGCTGTTGCTGTTCCTGGCCAACGTCACCGCGCTGTACCACACGCTCAGCCTCGGAATCCCGTTCGGTCCGTCGTTTGTGGAGTTCAGCGCCAACGACCTGCTCAGCTTCTACTTCGTCGCCGTTCTGGGGCTGAGCCTCAATGAAGCCGCCTACGCCGCCGAGGTCGTGCGGTCCGGCATCATCTCCGTAGACCAGAGCCAATTGGAGGCCGCCGCCGCTCTCGGTCTGCCGAAGTCGCGGCAATACCGGCGGATCATCCTCCCGCAAGCCACCAGAGCGATCATCCCCGCTTACGCCAACCAGCTCATCGGCCTGCTCAAGGGGACGTCGGTCGTCTACATCACCTCGCTGCTGGAGCTGTTCGGTGTGGTGCAGAGCCAAGCCAGCGTGAACAGCGGGCAGATCATCCCGCTGCTGATGGTCGGCACGATCTGGTACATCGTCCTGACCAGCGTTCTGTCGATCATCCAGTACTACCTGGAGCGCTACTTCTCCCGCGGCGCGCTGCGAGTCCTGCCCCTCACTCCGTTCCAGAAGTTCCTACGCGCGACGGGAGTGGCGCGATGACTGCGGCGGTCACGGTAAGAGGCGCGGTCAAGACCTACGGGCCGCACCGCGTGCTAGACGAGGTCGACTTCACTGCGCGGGCAGGCGAAGTCACCGCCATCATCGGGCCGTCTGGCTCAGGCAAGTCCACCTTGCTGCGGGCCGTCAACCACCTGGAGCCGTTGGACAGCGGTTTCGTCACCGTCCACGACGAGCTCATCGGCGTACGGATCCACCGGGGCAGGCTCCGCGAACTCAGCGAGCGAGCCATCTTGCGCCAGCGGTCCCGTATCGGCTTCGTGTTCCAGAGCCTCAACCTGTTCCCCCACCTGTCCGTGGTGGAGAACGTCATAGAGGCTCCTGTTGTCACCCAAGGTGTGCCGAGGCGGGAAGCCATAGCGCGCGCCAAGGAGCTGCTCGCCAAGGTCGGCCTATCGGACAAGTTCGACGCGTACCCGCGCCAACTCTCCGGCGGCCAGCAACAACGGGTCGCCATCGCCCGCGCGCTCGCGTTGGAACCCAAGCTCATCCTGTTCGACGAGCCCACCTCGGCGCTCGACCCCGAGCTCGTCGGCGAGGTGCTCACGGTCATCCGCGATCTGGCCGCCGCGGGCACGACGATGGTCGTGGTGACGCACGAGATCGGGTTCGCGCGCGAAGTCGCCGACCACGTCGTGTTCCTCGACGCCGGTCGCGTAGTCGAAGAGGGGCCGCCCAGCGCGGTGTTGTCCGCCCCGCGCGAGAGCCGGACTCGGGAGTTCCTCGGCAAGCTCGTCTGACCCGTTGTGCCGAACGGGTTTCCCATCATTGTGAACCAAAGGAAGAAGAGGACAGCCATGCCCAGATCCGCCCGGTCAGCCTTAACCGCCACTGCTGCCGCTGTGGCACTCGCGAGCCTCAGCGCTTGCGGGTCGTCGGAGGCCCCACCAGCCGCAGCAGTGGACGCCAGCGGGAACACCGTGGTCACCGTCGCCGCCAACACCGACTTCACCACCCCCGTCCAGCTGACCGTGCCGAAGGTCGAGGCGATCCGGGCGAAGGTGCCCAAGGCGATCCTCGACCGGGGCACCCTCGTCATCGGGGTCGGCGGTCTGCCCAACAGCACCCCGCCGCTGGACCTGATCGGGTCGGACCAGAAGACCCTCACCGGCAGTGAGCCGGACCTGGGCCGCCTCGTCGCCGCCGTGCTCGGGCTGACCCCGGACGTGCAGAACGCCTCTTGGCAGAACCTGTTCGTGCGGCTGAAGTCCGGCCAGTTCGACGCGGGGTTCTCCAACATCACGGTCACCGAGGAGCGCAAGACCCAAGGGCTGGACTTCGCCTCTTACCGCAAGGACAACCTCGGGTTCGAGGTGAACAAGAACAGCACCTGGAACTTCGACGGTACCTACCAGAGCCTCGCGGGTAAGACGGTCGCGGTGAACACCGGCACCAACCAGGAGAAGATCCTGCTGGAGTGGCGCAACAAGCTCCAAGCCGAGGGCAAGACGCTGGAGATCCGGAACTTCGCCGACATCACCAGCACCTACCTGGCGCTGTCCTCTGGTCGCATCGACGCGTACTTCTACCCGAGCCCCACCGTCGCTTATCACGCGGCCAAGACCGCCTCAACGCCCAACCCCACCCGTAGCGCGGGCTCTTACTCCGGTGCGGGCGCAACGCTGCAGGGCCTGATCGCCGCTACCACCAAGAAGGACAGCGGCCTGGTCGAGCCTCTTGCAGAGGCGCTCAACTACCTCATCGAGAACGGCCAGTACGCCAAGCTCCTCGCCGCCTACGGCCTCTCCGACGAGGCTCTTCCGCGCGCAGAGGTCAACCCGCCGGGTCTCCCCATCAACAACACCTGACATGAGAAGGCCCTGGCTCCTATAGGAGCCAGGGCCTTTGCTCTTAAGCCGGTTGGGTTGCTGGCACCTGTACGCCGGTGAAGCGCACATGCCTCCGGAGCCGGAACCCGAGTGCTTCATAGAGGCGGATGGCGTTGGTGTTGGCCGCACCGGTGTGGAGGAACGGCACGTCGCCTCGCGCACGAATCCCCGCCGCGACAGTGAGGACCAAGCGGGTCGCCAGACCCTGCCCCCGGTACGCGGGGTCGGTGCACACGGCGCTGATCTCGGTCCAGCCCGGCGGGTGCATCCGCTCGCCCGCCATCGCGACCAACGCGCCTTCGCGCCGGAAACCGAAGTAGTCGCCCAACAGGATCGTCCTGGGCAGGAACGGCCCCGGCTGGGTCCGCTCGACGAGCTCGATCATCTCCGGGACGTCGGCGTGGGTCAGCCGGATGGCCTCCACGTCCACCTCCGGCTCCAGGTGGTCGTCGACCAGTTGCACACCCGCGAGGTCGAAGGTCGTGTCCCAGGCCTCCTCCGGGCGCGGCAGCCCAGGGGAGACGACGACCTGCGCGCCCGGCCCGGCGGCGGCGGCGATGTCCGACCAGATCTGGGGGCCCGGCTCGTCGGCCGCCCCCAGGAAGGGCGCCACGTCCTCCGGGTACCTGGCCGCGTCACCGTGGCGCACGGCCAGGTGCGCGTGCGCGCCGGTCAGCGACGCCCACACCACGTTGTCCAGGACAGACTCGTCAGCGCTCACACCTGCTCCTCGATCGGCCGGGGAATCCAAACACAGCAGGCGTCCTGACCGCCGCGGATATTCCACCACCGGGGCGGCTTCCCACATGCTGGGTGCGCCTCCCGGCGCTCTCTAGCCTCGAAATCGAGGACTGGGAGGGAACATGGCGTTGTTCTTGGCGGTCGAACTCGACGGTGCGGGCGCGCACCCGGCCGCGTGGCGGGCCAGTGGGGCGGACCCTGCCGCGGTGATCCAACCCGGCCCGCTCCGCCAGATCATCGCGGCAGCCGAAGAGGGCGGTTTCACCCTCGCCACCTTCGCCGACTCACCTGTGCCGCCGAGCATCGGGGTCGACGTCGCGGGCAGGCTGGAAGCCGTCGGCCGCGCCGCGTTCGCGAGCACTACGACCACGCGGATCGGCCTAGCGCCGTCGGTGCCGACCGCGACAACCGAGCCGTTCCACGTTGCGGCGCAGATCGCGAGCCTCGACCACGCCACCCACGGTCGTGCCGCCTGGGTCGTCGAGGGCTCCGACTCCGCCGAGCTCGCGACGGTCGGCACCGATGGACCGCCGGGTGAAGCCGCCGAGGTGGTCGCGGCCGTGCGCGCGCTGTGGGACTCCTGGGAAGACGACGCGGTCATCAAGGACGTCGCCACGGGCCGCTACCTCGACCCGGACAAGGTCCACCACGTCGACTTCGCCGGGTCCTCCTTCAGCGTGAAGGGCCCGTTGATCACGCCGCGGCCGCCGCAGGGCCAACCGGTCGTGCTCGCCGCCGACACCCTGGGCGTGGCGGCCGACATCGCGCTGGTCGGCGGGCAGGATCGGCTGCGGGAACGGGCGGCAGCGGCACGGGACACCGGGGCCGGGCTGGTGTTCGCCGAGGTCGAGGTGGTCCTCGACGCGCACCGACCCGCCGCGTCGCGGCTGGCCGACCTGAACCGGGCGACCCCGTGGACCACGCGCCGCACCCGCTACACCGGGTCCGCCGAGGGGCTGGTGGCGCTGCTGTCGGACCTCGCGGACACCTTCGACGGCGTGCGGCTGCACCCCGCTGTGCTCGCCGTCGACCTGCCGCTGCTGGTCGAGCACGTGGTCCCCGCCCTGGACCGGCCCGCCCCCGGCGACACGCTGCGGGCGAGCCTCGGGCTGGTCAAGCCCACCAACCGCTTCGAGGGGAGCACCCGATGACCGGGCCACGCCTGCACCTCGGCGTCTTCTACACCGGCGTTGGCCAGCAGTACGCCTGGTCGGACCCGGGCAACGCCGACCACACGTCCATCGACACCGTGGTCCAGATCGCCCGCACGCTCGAGCGCGGCCTGTTCGACGCCTTCTTCCTCGGCGAGGGGCTGCGGGTGCGGGAGAACCGCGGCCGCGTCCTGGCCACCGACGTGGCCGGTCGACCCGACGCGATCACCCAGCTCGCCGCGCTCGCGGGCGCCACCACCCACATCGGCCTGGTCGCGACCCAGAACGCGACCTACAACTTCCCCGCCGACCTGGCGCGCCGACTGGCCACCCTCGACCTGCTCTCCGACGGCAGGGCGGGCTGGAACGTCGTCACCACCGACAACGCCTGGACCGGCGAGAACTTCCGCCGCGGCGGCTGGCTCGCCCACGACCGCCGCTACGACCGCGCCGCCCAGTTCGTCGAGGCCGCCAAGGCGATCTGGTCCTCCTGGGCCGATGACGCCATCGACGGCACCGACTCCTGGGCCCGACCCGGATCCATCCGAGCGGTCGAACGGCACACGGATCTCGTCGAGTTGGCTGTGGTGCCGACCTTGCCGCGCAGCCGCCAGGGTCGCCCGGTGCTCTTCCAGTCAGGTGATTCACCTGGCGGTCGCGACCTCGCCGCCCAGCACGCCGATGTCGTGTTCTCCGCCAACACCGAGTACGACAAGGCGGTCGCGTACGCCGAAGACCTACGCCGCCGCCTTGCCTCTTACGGCCGCTCCCCGGATTCCCTGCGCATCCTCCCCGGCGCTGGCGTGGTTCTAGGCGCCACCGACGCCGAAGCGACCGAACGAGCGGAGTGGCTTCGCCGGGAGCAGCTCAACCCACAACGCGCTATTGGCTTCCTGGAGCAGTACTGGGGCAAAGACCTGTCCGCCTACGACCCCGACGGCCCACTACCCGACATCGATCCTGAAGAGGGCGAACTCGATCCTTCGCGCGGCACGATCTCCATAGCCAACCGCACCGGCAAGCTCGACCGCATCCGCGAGTGGCGCCAACTCGCCGAGGACAAGAACCTGTCCATCCGCGAGCTCGTCCTGGCCATCCACCCCCGCGAGCGTGTCTTCGTGGGGACCCCAACCCGCGTCGCCGACGAATGGGCCCACTACGTCCGCACTCGCGCGGTCGACGGCTTCAACCTCACCCCGCACCGCCTCCCGGGCACCATCGACGACGTCGTCACCCACCTGGTCCCCGAACTCCAGGAACGCGGGATCTACCGGACCCACTACGAGGGCACGACGCTGCGCGAGCACCTGGACCTCCCGCCGGTCGCCTGACGCCGCGTGGCCCCCGATGTGGCGGCGTTCACGATCGGGGGATAGTGGATTGAGTGGTTTTGCATGAACGTGCATACTCATCCACATGACGGTGCGGACAGCGGTGGCCGGGGCGAGCGGCTACGCCGGGGGCGAGGTGCTCCGGCTCCTGCTCGGCCACCCCGAGGTCGAGATCGGCGCGCTGACCGCGGGCGGCAACGCGGGCACGCGACTCGGGCAGCTGCAACCGCACCTGCTGCCGCTGGCCGACCGGGTCCTGGTGGAGACCACCGCCGAGACCCTGGCCGGGCACGACGTCGTGTTCCTCGCGCTCCCGCACGGTCACTCGGGTGAGATCGCCGCGCAACTCGGGCCGGACACCCTGGTCATCGACTGCGGCGCCGACCACCGGCTCACCAACGCCAACGACTGGGAGCGGTGGTACGGGTCCCCGTACGCCGGGCACTGGCCCTATGGCCTGCCCGAGCTCCCCAACGGGCGCGACCAGCTCAAGGGCACCAAGCGCGTCGCAGTGCCGGGGTGTTACCCAACGGTCAGCTCACTGGCTCTTGCGCCGGCTGTCGAGCACGGGCTCATCACCGACGATGTCGTAGTGGTCGCGGTGTCGGGAACTTCCGGCGCGGGTAAGAGCCTGAAGACGCACCTCTTGGGGTCCGAGGTCATGGGCTCCCTCAGTGCCTACGGTGTTGGTGGTCTGCACAGGCACACGCCCGAGATCATCCAGAACCTCAGCGCCATCGCAGGCCGCAGGGTCAACGTCTCGTTCACGCCAGTCCTCGCGCCTCTCCCGCGCGGCATTCTCGCCACCTGCACGGCCCCGCTGACAGGCACCGGCAACGTACGAGAGGTCTACGAGCGCGCCTACGCCAATGAGCCGTTCGTCCACCTCTTGCCGCAAGACCAGTGGCCGACCACCGCGGCTGTTCTCGGCTCTAACGCCGTGCACCTCCAGGTCACCGTTGACGAAGACCTGCAGAGGTTGGTCGTGGTGGCCGCCGTCGACAACCTGACCAAGGGCACCGCTGGTGCCGCTGTGCAGTCCATGAACATCGCACTCGGCCTCCCGGAGACGGCGGGCCTGTCTTCAGTGGGGGTCGCGCCGTGAGCGGGAACATCAACCGGGACCACGGGGTGGCCGCGGCCGCCGGGTTCCGGGCGGCCGGGGTCGTCGCGGGCATCAAGTCCAACGGCAAGCCCGACCTGACCCTCGTGGTCAACGACGGTCCCTCGACCGCGGCCGCCGGGGTGTTCACCCGCAACAAGGTCAAGGCCGCGCCCGTGCTGTGGTCGAGCCAGGTCCTCACCTCCGGCTCCCTTAAGGCGGTCGTCCTCAACTCCGGTGGCGCCAACGCCTGCACCGGCCCCGAGGGCTTCCAGGACACCCACGCCACCGCCGAGAAGGTCGCCGATGTGCTCGGCGTCGGTGCGATCGACGTGGCGGTGTGCTCAACCGGTCTCATCGGTGAGCGCCTCCCCATGGACGCGGTCCGCTCCGGGATCGACCTCGCCACGAAGGAACTCGCGCCCGGCGCGGACGCGAGTCTCGCCGCGGCGACGGGGGTGATGACCACCGACACCGTCCCCAAGCAGACCGCTCTCACCCACCCCGACGGCTGGACCGTGGGCGGCTTCGCCAAGGGCTCGGGCATGTGCGCGCCCAACATGGCCACCATGCTCAGCGTCATCACCAGCGACGCGTCGGTCGACGCGAGCGCGGTGGACGCCGCCCTGCGCACTGCCGTCGAGTCGACCTTCAACCGCCTGGACGTCGACGGCGGCACCTCGACCAACGACACCGTGCTGCTCCTGGTCTCCGGGGCCTCCGGCGTCGAGGTAACCCCCGCAGCCTTCGCCGAGGCTCTTACCGCAGTTTGCGCGGATTTGGTCGCCCAGCTTCAGGCGGATGCCGAGGGCGTCACCAAGCACGTCACCATCACCGTCCGAGGCGCTGCGACCGACGCCGAGGCAGTCGCCGCCGCCCGCACGGTCGCGGTCGACAACCTGTGCAAGACCGCGTTCTTCGCGGGTGACCCGAACTGGGGCCGTATCGCTATGGCCGTGGGCAACGCGCCTACGCAGTTCGACCCTTCCAAGCTCGACATCACCCTCAACGGCGTCGAGGTGTGCCGCGCAGGTGGCCGCGGTCAAGACCGCTCTGAGGCTGACCTCTCCGGCCGCGACATTCTCGTGGAAATCAACCTGCACGCGGGTGACGGCACAGGAACCATCCTCACCACCGACCTCTCGCACGCCTACGTCGAAGAGAACAGCGCTTACTCGTCATGACCACCCCAGCCGAAAAAGCACGCGTCCTCATTGAGGCCCTGCCATGGCTGAGGCGCCTACACGGCGCACTGGTCGTAGTGAAGTACGGCGGCAACGCCATGGTGGACGACGAACTCAAGCGCGCCTTCGCCGAGGACATGGTCTTCCTCCGCCTGGCGGGCCTACGCCCGGTCGTCGTGCACGGTGGCGGCCCGCAGATCGGTGCCATGCTCAATACGATGGGCATCGCCAGCGAGTTCCGCGCGGGACTGCGGGTCACCACCCCGGAAGCGATGGACGTCGTCCGGATGGTTCTCACCGGGCAGGTCAGCCGTGAACTGGTGAGCCTGCTCAACCAGCACGGCCCCTACGCCGTAGGCATCTCCGGCGAGGACGCCCACCTCTTCACCGCGGAACGGCGCACCGCGGTCATCAACGGCGAAGAAGTGGACCTCGGCCTCGTAGGCGACGTCGTCGAAGTCAACCCTGCCGCCGTCCTCGACATCGTCGACGCGGGCAGGATCCCGGTGGTGTCCACTGTGGCCGCCGACCGCGATGGCGTGACCCACAACGTGAACGCCGACACCGCGGCCGCCGCCCTGGCGATCGCACTGCGCGCGGAGAAGCTCGTAGTGCTCACCGACGTCGAGGGCCTCTACGCGAACTGGCCCGACCGCTCGTCCCTGCTGCACGAGATCCGCGCGAGCGAATTGGCCACTCTGCTGCCGGGGCTCGAAAGCGGCATGGTCCCCAAGATGGAGGCCTGCCTGCGCGCGGTCACCGGCGGCGTCCCGCGCGCGCACGTCATCGACGGCAGGCTCGCGCATTCGGTTCTGCTCGAAGTGTTCACCAGCGGCGGCGTCGGCACCATGGTGCTGCCGGACGAGGGGGAGTAGCGATGATCGAGTCCAACCTGGACGGGCAGGCGCGGTGGAAGTCCGCGCTGATGGACAACTACGGCACACCCGCGCTCACCATCGTGCGCGGTGAGGGCGCCTACGTGTGGGACGCCGAGGGCACCCGCTACCTGGACCTGCTCGGCGGCATCGCGACCAACGCGCTCGGCCACGCCCACCCCGCCGTCGTCGCCGCGGTCACCGCGCAGATCAGCACGATCGCCCACACGTCGAACCTCTACGTGAACCCGGTCGCGGTCGAGCTCGCCGAGGCGCTGCTCGACATCGCGGGCCTCACCGGTGGCGCCAAGGTCGTGTTCAGCAACTCCGGCGCCGAGGCCAACGAAGCCGCCTTCAAGCTGGCCCGGCTCACCGGCCGCCCCAAGGTCATCGCCACCCACGGCGCCTTCCACGGCCGCACCATGGGATCCCTGACCCTCACCGGCCAGCCCCCCAAGCGCGACCCGTTCAAGCCGCTGATCCCCGGTGTCGAGCACATCGCCTTCGGCGACGTCGAAGCACTGCGTGCCGCCGTCGACAGCGACACCGCTGCGGTGATCCTCGAACCCGTCCTCGGCGAGGGCGGCGTCGTCCCGGCCCCCGACGGCTACCTGCAGGCCGCCCGCGAGATCACCAGCGCCGCCGGGACGCTGCTGATCCTCGACGAGGTGCAGACCGGCATCGGACGCCTCGGCAGCTGGTTCGCCTTCCAGCAGGCGGGCATCACACCGGATGTCTTCACCCTGGCCAAGGGGCTCGGGGGAGGGCTGCCGCTCGGTGCGTGCGTGGCCGTTGGCGCCGCCGCCGACCTCTTCGCCGCAGGACACCACGGCACCACCTTCGGCGGCAACGCCGTCTGCGCCGCAGCGGGTCTCGCGGTACTACGCACCATCGCCGCCGACGGCCTCCTCGAGCACGTCTCCGCCCTAGGCAAAGACATCACCGCGGGCATAGAGCAGCTCGACCACCCTCTTATCGCTGGCGTTCGCGGTAGCGGCCTACTGCTCGGGGTCGCGCTAAAGGCGCCGATCTCCGGCGCGGTCGCCAACGCCGCCGCGGCCAAGGGCTACCTGGTCAACAACGTCCAGGCCGACGCGATCCGCCTCGCCCCGCCGCTGATCCTCACCGACGAGCAGGCCGACGAGTTCATCGCCGACCTCCCCGCGATCCTCGACACCGCGGCCGCCAACACCCCGGCGGAGGCCTGACATGCCCAGGCACTTCCTCCGCGACGACGACCTGACCCCCGCCGAGCAGCGCGAGATCCTCGACCTCGCCGACCGGCTCAAGGCCACCCCGCTGGAGCACCGCCCCCTGCAGGGCAAGTCCGTCGCGGCCATCTTCGAGAAGAACTCCACCCGCACCCGGGTGTCCTTCGAGGTGGGCGTCGCCCAGCTCGGCGGCACCTCGGTGATCGTCGACGGCCGCACCATGCAGCTCGGCCGCGAGGAGACCATCGAGGACACCTCCCGGGTCCTGTCCCGCTACGTCGACGTCGTCGTCTGGCGCACCTACGCGCAGAAGCGCATCGAGGCGATGGCCTCGGCCTCCCGCATCCCGGTCGTCAACGCGCTCACCGACGAGTTCCACCCCTGCCAGGTGCTCGCCGACCTGATGACCATCCGCGAACGGCACGGCACGCTCGCGGGCGTCACCGCCACCTACCTCGGCGACGGCGCCAACAACATGGCACATTCCCTGCTGCTCGGCGGCGCCACCGCTGGCATGCACGTGCGCGTCGTCGCCCCGGCGGGCTTCGAACCGCGCCAGGACATCCTCGCCGACGCCACCAAGCGCGCCGAGGAGACCGGCGGCTCGGTCACCGTCCTCGACAACCCGCACGCCGCCGTCGACGGCTCCGACGTGCTGGTCACCGACACCTGGACCTCCATGGGCCAGGAGAACGACGGCCGCGACCGGGTCAGCTCGTTCCGCACGCTGCGCATCGACGCGGCCCTGCTGGCCAAGGCCGCCCCCGGCGCGATCGTGCTGCACTGCCTGCCAGCCCACCGCGGCTGGGAGATCACCGACGACGTGCTCGACGGGCCTGCCAGCGCCGTGTGGGACGAGGCGGAGAACCGGCTGCACGCGCAGAAGGCCCTGCTGAGCTGGCTGGTGACCCACCCGTGACCACCTCGGCCGCCACCAGGGCCGCCCGGCAGGCCCGCATCGTCGAACTCGTCAGCGAACGCGCCATCCGCAGCCAGACCGAGCTCGCCACCCTGCTGCACGCCGAGGGCATCGAGGCCACCCAGGCCACCCTCTCGCGCGACCTCGACGAACTGGGCGCGGTCAAGCTGCGCGGCGCCGACGGCGGCGCCCCGGTCTACGTCATCCCCGAGGACGGCAACCCGGTGCGCGGCGTGCAGGGCGGCACCTCCCGGCTCACCCGCCTGCTCACCGAACTGCTCGTCTCCGCGGACGGCTCGGCGAACCTGACCGTCCTGCGAACCCCGCCCGGTGCCGCGCAATTCCTGGCCAGCGCGATCGACCGGGCCGCACTGCACGAGGTCGTCGGCACCATCGCGGGCGACGACACCCTCATGGTCATCTGCCGGGAACCGGTGACCGGCCTGGAACTGGCCGACCGGTTCACCGCGATGGCCGCCCGCACGGGCAGCAACGACGTGGCAAAACGAGGAGAGAACAATGAGTGACAGGGTGGTACTGGCCTACTCCGGTGGGCTCGACACGTCGGTGGCCATCGGCTGGATCGCCGAGGAGACCGGGGCCGAGGTCGTCGCGGTCGCCGTCGACGTCGGCCAGGGCGGCGAGGACCTCGACACCATCCGCAAGCGGGCACTGGAGTGCGGCGCGGTCGAGGCCGTCGTCGCCGACGCCCGCGACGAGTTCGCCGAGCAGTACTGCCTGCCCGCGCTGCAGGCCAACGCCCTCTACCAGGACCGCTACCCGCTGGTCTCCGCGCTCTCGCGGCCGGTGATCGTCAAGCACCTGGTCGAGGCCGCCAAGTACCACGGCGCGAGCACCGTCTCGCACGGCTGCACCGGCAAGGGCAACGACCAGGTGCGCTTCGAGGTCGGCATCGGCGCCCTCGCCCCCGACCTCAAGGTCATCGCCCCGGTCCGCGACTTCGCCTGGACCCGCGAGAAGGCCATCGCCTGGGCCGAGGACCGCAACCTGCCCATCGACGTGTCCAAGAAGTCGCCGTTCTCCATCGACCAGAACGTCTGGGGCCGCGCGGTCGAGACCGGCTTCCTCGAGGACATCTGGAACGCGCCCACCGAGGACGTCTACGACTACACCGCCAACCCGGCCGAGCCGCGCGACGCCGACGAGGTGGTCATCACCTTCGACAAGGGCGTCCCGGTCGCCATCGATGGCGAGACGGTCACCGTCCTGCAGGCCATCCAGGAGCTCAACCGGCGCGCGGGCGCCCAGGGCGTCGGCCGCCTCGACATGGTCGAGGACCGGCTGGTCGGCATCAAGAGCCGCGAGGTCTACGAGGCGCCCGGCGCGATCGCGCTGATCACCGCCCACCAGGAGCTGGAGAACGTCACCGTCGAGCGCGACCTGGCCCGCTTCAAGCGCGGCGTCGAGCAGCGCTGGACCGAGCTGGTCTACGACGGCCTGTGGTTCTCCCCGCTCAAGGAGGCCCTCGACACCTTCATCGCCCGCAGCCAGGAGTACGTCACCGGCGACGTCCGGGTCGTGCTGCACGGCGGCCGCGCCGTGGTCAACGGCCGCCGCTCCGAGCAGGCGCTCTACGACTTCAACCTCGCCACCTACGACGAGGGCGACACCTTCGACCAGTCGCTGGCCAAGGGCTTCGTCCAGCTCTGGGGCCTGCCGTCGAAGATCGCCGCCAAGCGCTCCCTGCACCACTGATCCCGACCCGGGCGCGGACAGGTCCGCCTGCCGCGCCCGGGTGCGCCCGTCCAGGAAGGACCCTTCGTTGAGTCAGCAGGAACCCACCGCTCTGTGGGGTGGGCGGTTCAGCTCCGGACCCGCCGAGGCCATGGCCGCGTTGAGCTTGTCGACCCACTTCGACTGGCGACTGGCCACCTACGACATCGCCGGTTCCCGAGCGCACTCGATGGTCCTGCACCGCGCGGGCCTGCTCACCGACGCCGAGCTGACCGGCATGCTCGCCGCTCTGGACACCCTCGAGCGCGACGTCCTCGACGGCACCTTCACCCCCGTGGCCGCCGACGAGGACGTCCACACCGCGCTCGAACGCGGCCTGATCGACCGCGCGGGCACCGACCTGGGCGGCAAGCTCCGCGCGGGCCGCTCCCGCAACGACCAGATCGCCACCCTGTTCCGCATGTACCTGCGCGACGCGGCCCGGCTGGTCGCGGGCGGCACCCTCGACGTCATCGCGGCACTGGTCAGCCAGGCCGACCGCCACCCGGGCGCGCCGATGCCCGGCCGCACCCACCTGCAGCACGCCCAGCCCGTGCTGCTCGCGCACCACCTGCTCGCCCACACCCAGGCCCTGCTGCGCGACGTCGACCGCCTGCAGGACTGGGACCACCGCACCGCGATCTCGCCCTACGGCTCCGGCGCGCTCGCAGGCTCGTCGCTGGGCCTCGACCCGGCCGCGGTCGCCAAGGAACTCGGCTTCGACGCCCCCACCGAGAACTCCATCGACGGCACCGCCGCCCGCGACTTCGCGGCGGAGTTCGGCTTCGTGGTCGCCATGCTCGGCGTGAACCTGTCCAGGATCGCCGAGGAAGTGATCATCTGGACCACCGCCGAGTTCGGCTACGCCACCCTCGACGACGCCTGGGCCACCGGCAGTTCGATCATGCCGCAGAAGAAGAACCCGGACGTCGCCGAGCTCGCCAGGGGCAAGTCCGGCCGCATGATCGGCAACCTCGCCGGCCTGTTGGCCACCCTCAAGGCCCAGCCGCTGGCCTACAACCGGGACCTGCAGGAGGACAAGGAGCCGGTCTTCGACTCCATCGCCCAGCTCGAACTCGTGCTGCCCGCCATGGCGGGCATGCTCGGCACGCTGACCTTCGACACCGACCGGCTCGCGGCGCTGGCACCGGCGGGCTTCACCTTGGCCACCGACATCGCCGAGTGGCTCGTGCGCGCGGGTGTGCCGTTCCGCGTCGCGCACGAGGCGGCGGGGGAGTGCGTGCGCCGCGCTGAGGCGCGCGGAGTCGGTCTTGAAGACCTCTCCGACGACGAGCTCGCGGCGGTCAACCCGGCGTTGACTCCCGAGGTGCGGGACGTGCTGACGGTCTCCGGTTCGATCGCCTCGCGCGACGCGTACGGTGGGACCGCGCCCCAGCGGGTCGCGGAGCAGCGCGAGCGGGTCGTGCGACGAGTCGAGGAGTACCGGACGTGGTCGGAGCAGGTCATCCGGAAGTAACCCGCGTCCTCTTCGTCGGCAACAGCTTCACCTACTTCCACAACCTCCCCGAGCTGGTGGTCGCCTTGGCGCGACCCGACCGCGCCGTGGCCGTGGCAACGATCGCCACACCCGGCGCGGTCCTCGGGGAGACCTGGGCGTCAGGCGCACCCGCAGCCGCCTTACGCGACGGCTTCGACTACATCGTCCTGCAGGAACAAAGCACCCTTGGCGGCGAGTTGCTGGTCGACGGCATACCCCGACCACAAGACTCCGCCAAGTTCCACGCGTCTGTCCGCTCCGCCATAGCCGACGTCGCCGGCACTAGCGCGACCCCAGTGCTCTACATGACCTGGGCCAGGCAAGACGACCCCGACGCGCAGCACGCCTTGGCACACGCCTACACCTCTATCGGCAAGGAGCTCGATGTCGCTGTGTCGCCGGTCGGCACTGCGTGGCGCACCGCGTTGACCGAGCGCCCTGACCTGGTCCTCCACGACGAAGATGCCAGCCACCCCGCTCCAGCGGGCTCTTACTTGGCCGCGTGCGTGCTCACTGCCACCCTCTTAGGGCTGGATCCGCGGGGACGCTCCCGACGCATCACCGGTCAAGCCATCGACTCAGAAGGCGTCCTAGGGGAACTCGACAGCACGTTGGTCGACCTGTCCGAGGCAGACGCCGCGTACCTCCAAGACGTCGCCTGGCGCGCCGCGTGCTGACCCGCGAAGACCTCGCCGTCGACCCCGTCGACGCCTCGAAGCTCCTCCTCAACGCCACTCTTAGAGCCGACAGCGCCGAAGGCACGGTCGAAGTCCGCATCGTCGAGGTCGAGGCGTACCGCGGCGGAGACGATCCGGCCTCCCACTGCTACCGCGGTAAGACCCCGCGCAACGAGGTCATGTTCGGTCCCGCCGGGCACCTCTACGTGTACTTCGTCTACGGCATGCACTTCTGCGCCAACGTGGTGTCCCTGACCGATGGCGTGCCCGGTGCGGTTCTACTACGCGCGGGTGAGGTCATCAGCGGCCTAGAGCTCGCCCGCGCCCGGAGACCCGCTTCCCGCTCGGATGCCGAACTCGCCAAGGGACCCGCCCGCCTCACCTCCGTGCTCGGCCTCAAGGCGGACCACAACGGCATAGACCTGACCGACCCGAGCTCTCCCGTTCGCCTCTATAGGGGCGACCCCGTCCAACCCGACCAGATCCGCGTCGGCCCACGCGTAGGTGTTGCCGTGGCCATCGACGTCCCCTGGCGGTTCTGGGTCGACGGCTCCAAGGCCGTGAGCTCCTACCGCCGCGGCGGTAAGAGGGGCGTTGTGCGGGTGGTACCCACCCGGTAGCGCAAACCCGGTGGTCGGCGACCGTAAGCGGCAGGGAAGATAGCGGCCGTGAGTGAACACATCCTCGACGAGCTGACCTGGCGCGGTCTGATCGCGCAGTCCACCGACCTCGACGCACTGCGCAAGGACCTCGACGCGGGCCCACTCACCCTCTATGCGGGTTTCGACCCCACCGCGCCCAGCCTGCACGCGGGCAACCTGGTGCCCCTGCTGATGCTGCGCCGCTTCCAACGCGCGGGGCACCGGCCGATCGTGCTCGCGGGCGGGGCCACCGGCATGATCGGGGACCCCCGCGACACCGGTGAGCGGACCCTCAACACCCTCGACGTGGTCGCTGAGTGGGCCGACCGCATCCGCGGCCAGCTCGAGCGGTTCGTCGACTTCGACGACTCGCCCACCGGTGCCGTCGTGGTCAACAACCTCGACTGGACCCGCGACGTGTCCGTCCTCGACTTCCTACGAGACACCGGCAAGCACTTCTCGGTGAACGTGATGCTCGCCAGGGAGACGGTCAAGCGCCGCCTCGAGTCCGACGGCATGTCCTACACCGAGTTCAGCTACCTGCTCTTGCAGTCCCACGACTACCTGCGCCTGCACGAGGCATACGGCTGCAAGCTCCAAGTAGGCGGCTCCGACCAGTGGGGCAACATCATCGGCGGCGTGGAACTGACCCGGCGGGTGGCGGGCACCTCCGTGCACGCGCTGACCGCGCCTCTTGTCACCGACGCCGAAGGTCGCAAGTTCGGCAAGTCCACCGGCGGTGGCAACGTGTGGCTCGACCCCGCACTGACCTCCCCGTACGCGTGGTACCAGTACTTCGTGAACGTGGGCGACGCCGACGTCTTGCGCTACCTGCGGCTGTTCACCTTCTTGAGCCAAGAGGAGATCCAGGCCCTCGAACAGGACACCGCGGAACGCCCCCACCTGCGAGCCGCCCAGAAGCGGCTCGCGGAGGAGTTCACGACCCTCGTGCACGGGGCGCGTGAGACGACCCAGGTGATCGCTGCGAGCCAGGCCCTCTTCGGCAGGGGCGAACTCGCCGAGCTGGACCTCTCGACGCTCGACGCCGCGATGGCGGAAGCGCCTAGTGGCACGGTCCGGCTCGCTGACGGGCCAACGATCGTTGACCTGCTGATCGCCTCTGGGCTGGCCGACAGCAGGGGAGCGGCCAGGCGCACAGTCAACGAGGGTGGCGCCTACGTGAACAACGCGAAGGTGACCGACGAGGCCTGGGTACCCGCCAAGGAGGACCTGCTGCACGACAAGTGGCTGGTCCTGCGGCGGGGCAAGCGCAACACCGCAGGGGTGCAGGTCCACGCCTGAGCCCATCCGAGTGGTCCTCCAGTGACCCGCAGTGGCCGTCGTCCTCTCCTGGGCGGCGGCCACTGCTGTTTCCGCAGCTCAGCGGGGTGTGCGCCGGGGCGGACGGGCAACCTTCGAGAAAGTTCGAGTGACGGCGGTCACATACACAGGCGTTGGAGGGTGGGTTACGGTGGTTTTGCGGCCCGACACAGGGGTGGTGACCTGCGGTTTCACCCTGTGGTGGGTAACTGGGGGTG